>JAJXZU010000225.1:0-3994 GCA_021779895.1 bacterium | reverse complement strand
AAAGAGATAATAAGAACTCAAGATATCGCTTTATTAGCTCATTATCTTAAAACAGTTCCTGCAGGAAAAACTCCGGTATGGGGTATGAAGCAAATTAAGCCGACGGTTAAAACTATAGTTCCGGCTTCGTTATACCCGGATAAGCCCGTCTATAAAAACCAGCTTGGAAATATATTTTTTGTAGTAGAAAAAAATATTTCCAAGGGAGCCTTTATAGACGGAAACAACTGGACTATCATAAAACAGATACCAATAGGTTTTGCCACCCACGAGATTAAATATACGCATAACGGCGAATTCGGGTATGCGATTGCCAGAAACGGAGTTTTAGACAAGATAGATATGTATAATTTGAAAGTCGTCGCAAGCACGAGGGCTTGTCTGGATTCGAGAGGCGTTGACCCGACGTATCACGGCAGATATGTTTTAACGGGATGCTATTTGCCGTATCAGGCCGTAATAGTATCCGGCAGGACTTTAAAGCCGCTTAAAGTAATTCACACAAACAACGTTACAGGTCCTTCGGGAAAGAAAGTAACTTCCAGAGTGGCGGCTACAGTTTATTCGCATAAATACGGAGTTTTTGCTATAGCCCTTAAAGATGCTGGCCAGGTCTGGATTATTAAGGCGAGACCGCCGTTTCCCGTTATAGCAAAAATCAAAGGCGTAGGCAAGATACTTCATGACGCATATATCGATAAAACCGGCAGATATTTGCTTGTTACCGGAATGGCGACGGGAACTATTACGGCAATAGATTTAAAAACCGATAGAATAGCGGCTAAAATGTTTGTCGGAAAAGGAGCCCATGTCGGACCGGGAGCCTGCTGGAATCTTAAAAACGGAAGGGAGGTATGTGCCACGATGCATATATTTGCTAACGGAATGACCATTTTTGAAATAGGCAAGCCCTGGCATGTATTGAAAACAGTTAAAACCGCAGGGCCGAGCCTGTTCGAAAGAACTTATCCGGGCTATCCTTACGTTTGGGCGGATAATGTCTTTGCCGGCAAAAAACACGACGAAATATACGTTATAAGCAAAAAACCGCCGTTTAAAACGGTAAAAATACTTATTCCCGAAAAAGGACCTATAGCGCTTCATCCGGAATTTTCATGCAACGGCAAATATGTAATGATAAGCGAATGGGCTAAAAAGGGCGAGCTTGTAATATATAATTCGAGAACGCTTAAAAAAGTAAAAGTCATAAAGGGCTTAGTTACGCCTACGGGACAGTTTAACGTCGGCGACAGGTCTTTTCACGGCTGCAGCGAGAAATAAAATTAGGGTCGTTCCAAAATCTCCTCTCTTCCCCCCGGTCGAATAAAAGAGAGGAGATTTCATTTTAGTATTAACATATATAAAAGAAGGCGATTATAAATGTTAAGAATTACTGGCCTTATTAAAAAAACGCTCGAAAATGTTCCGGAAAGAACGCCGGCAGGCTCTACCGGCGCAAAAATATTAATATGGAATATTACCGGAAAATGCAACTTAGCCTGTCAGCACTGTTACAACCGTTCGGATAAATTTAACGAAAGCGGTCTGCCCAAAGGCGTTCTCTTAAAAGTTATACCTTCCCTTAAGAAACTGGGCGTAAAATCGGTTATATTGTCCGGCGGTGAGCCGCTTTTAAGAAGCGACGTGTTCGATATAGCGCATGCTTTAAAAAAAGAAAATATCATGACCTCTCTTTCGTCTAACGGCACTTTAATAAACGCGGGCAATATCGGAGAGATTAACGAAAATTTCGATTACGTAGGAATAAGCCTTGACGGAGACGAAGAAACGCACGATAAATTCAGGGGTATAGCCGGAGCTTTTAAAAAAGCCTCTAATGCGGTTAATCTATGTAAGGAAAACGGCGTTAAAGCCGGATTAAGGTTCTCGCTTACGAAATTTAATTGCGATAAATTAGATTATTTTATAGATTTAGCTTTAAAGTTTAAAGTTCCTAAAATATATATATCCCATCTTGTCTATTCAGGCAAAGGCGCGTTTTATGACGACTTAGATGCGGGGCGGTATGCCGGAATTTCGGAAAAAATAGTAAATACGGCAATAGAACTCATAGAAAAAGGCAAAAAATTGGATATAGTAACCGGCAACAGCGAAGAGGAAGCGGTAATTTTATTGAGCGTATTAGGGAACAGGTATCCGGATTTAAAAGATAAATTGTATAGGAACTTAGTCCGCTGGGGCGGAAATCAGGCGGGAGTGAGACTAATCAATATAGATTATAACGGGTTTATCAAGCCGGACCCGTTTTACGAATATAAGGCCGGAAATATCGAATCGGATGATCTAGGCGACGTCTATTTTAAGGACGGCCTGTTTGTTAAACTAAGAAACAGAAAAAAGTATTTAAAAGGGCGGTGCGCTTCCTGCGGATATCTCGATATCTGCAACGGAGGCTCAAGAGCAAGGGCTTATAGCATTTATAAAGATTATTTTGCGGAAGACCCCTCATGCTATGTTAAAAATTAAAATGAATATTATGCCTTTATAACCCTTTATAATTTTTAAGGAGAGATATATGTTGAAAATGCTTAAAGCAAAATTATACGCCGCTGCGGCTATAATTTTTTTAGTTTTTTTAATTTCCGATGTCTTTATTCTTGCCTTTATAATCAAGTTTAAAGGCAATTCCGCAATTCAGGCGCTTCTTGGTTCGAGTTCTATTTCCATTATAAAAACAAACAGAAATATCGACGAGTTAATATTTCTTACAAAAATCAGAAATTCAAAGCTAAAAGCGGCTAAGCTTGCAAAGAAAGCATACGATACGACCGTCATAGACGGGAAAATCGGCAAATTAGCCCGCAAGATAAAACTGGCGCAAAAGGCAAATATGACGGCGTTATCTGGTTTTTATTCAGGGTTCGGAAATAAAAATTTCAAAAAATTATTCGGTTTTAATAAAAACCTGCTGAAAAGGCCGTCGGTATTAAAAGCCTTGAAGATGCAGCCAAAAACAGGCGAACTAAAGTCTATAGCGTTGCAATATGAACAAAAAACGGACAAACTTTTGCAAAACCCGGACGGTTTAGGGCCGGATATGAAAACTGCCGGTTTTGACAAAATTACAGGCAATATTATAAATCTGCTTAATTCTTTCAGATACGCCGTTGCAAGAAGCACTACCAACGGAATCAGGAATTTAATTTTCCTCTTTATAGCCGCTCCGTTTTTGATTTTATCGGCATTGCTTTTTATCGTCTATTATTTCAAAAAATCGCTGATAAACAGGATTGATACGACAGTCGCCAAAATCAAGCAGATCGCCGGCGGCGATCTCACGTCCAAAATCAAAATATCCGGCGTCCATAAAGAAAGCGAAATAGGCATCCTCATAGAACAGGTCAACAGCTTGGTAGATTCTTTATCCGGCAACGTAAGGGGCATAGTCAGCACTTCCAACTCCTTAAGCTCCCAGTCGGAACAGTTGAATTCCTCTTCCAAGGAGTTCGAAAAGACCATAGAGCAGATGAGGGAAAAAGCATCCCGCATAATAGAATCCATTAAACAGATGTCCATAGCCATCATAGAAGTAGCCAAGAACTCTTCCTCTTCCGCCCAGAAGGCTCAGGAAACCGAAAAAGTCGTCGATTACGGCACGAAGTCGGTTCAGGACGTGGCGAGAGAGATGAAGAACATAGAAAAGACCGTATCCGCCGTTTCCGCCACCATTACCGAACTCGGCTCTTCTTCGGAAAAGATAGGCGAAATCATAGGCGTAATAAACGACATAGCCGACCAGACGAACCTTCTTGCCTTAAACGCCGCGATAGAAGCCGCCAGAGCCGGAGAACAGGGAAGGGGCTTTGCCGTAGTAGCGGACGAGGTAAGAAAGTTAGCCGAAAGAACTACCAAAGCGACAAAAGAGATAGAATCGATGATACTCAGCATCCAGAGAAACACCCAGGATGCCGTTACCTCTATGCAGAAAGGGCAGGAAGAGGTCTCCAAAGGAGCGGAGATTGCCGGAAAGTCC
>JAJXZU010000130.1:0-4006 GCA_021779895.1 bacterium | reverse complement strand
TTTATTTTCCAGAAGCGATTCCATAATACCCGAATCTATTCCAAGCACTACGTTTGAAAACATCTGGATAAATCTCCTGTAGGTATCGTAGGCAAATCTCCGGTTGCCGGACTTATTTATAAGCCCTTTAATCGTATCCTCGTTTAATCCGAGATTCAGGACGGTATCCATCATTCCGGGCATGGAGACTCTTGCTCCGCTTCTAACGGAAACTAAAAGCGGGTTTTGGACATCTCCGAACTTAGACCCCATTGCTTCTTCCATTTTTTTTATATTATCTCTTACCTCGTTCTTTAATTCATCGGGATATTTCTTATTATGTTCATAATAGAACGTGCAGACATCGGTGGTGATAGTAAAACCGGCGGGGACTCTTATGCCGAGGTTAGTCATTTCGGCAAGACCCGCGCCTTTTCCTCCCAACAGATTTTTCATAGAACCGTCTCCGTCCGCATGCTTGTTGCCGAAAAAATAAACATACTTGCCCATAACGCCATCCTCCAAGTAAATAAAATAAATAAATGATATATGATATTTAAAAAACGAAAGCGATTATTATAAATCTAAACCTGAAAAATCGCAAAAATTTTTAAGAAAATTAAGAACGTTATTTAATAATCCGAGCCTTGAATTTTTCACTTCTTCTTCTTCGGTTAAAACCATAACGCCGTCGAAAAAACCGTTAACGGGATGCACTAATTTATACATTTCGTTTACCGCTGCGGCGTAATCGCCCGCTTTCAATAAAGGAACGGTATTTTTTTGAACCGATTTGAATACGGCGGCAAGCCGGACTTCCTCCGGCATAATTAATTTGCTTTCATTAAAGCCGGCAATTTCGGAAAATTTATATGTAATATTTTTAATCCTTTTATATGCCTGCGATAACTCAAAAACTTCTTCGTGTTTCTTAAATTTTGAAAGAAAATCTATTTTTAGAAGGGAAGTGTAAAAATCGCCGGTTATTTCGGCAGTTAAAACCGCAGTTATTTCATCGGATTTATAACCGCCGGAAAGCATATGGTTTTTAAATCTTACATACGCAAAATTCATAAAAGCGGTTTTTAATTCGTCGGCATTTAATATGCGGTCTTTAAAAAATTCGTTAAAATAAAAATTACATACGTCGCTTAAGTTAATTTTATATTTTTTATCTAAAATAATTTCTATTACGCCTATCATAGCTCTGCGCAGATAAAAAGGGTCGGATTCTCCGGTAGGGAGTTTTTTTAACATTACAAACGAAAGAACGGTGTCTAATTTATCAGACAAAGAACACAGCGCAGATAAGTCGTTCGACGGCAGGAGCTTTTTTTTAGCCTTTGAAACAGGATAATAATGTTCTTCGATAGCCAGGGATACTTCCTTGCTTTCTTTCGACGCTTTCGCGTATATCCTGCCCATTATGCCCTGCATCTCCGGAAATTCATATACGACGTGCGTCGCAAGGTCGAATTTCAATAAGCCCGACGCGGTCTTGAAATCCGACAGTATGCCGGAAGGAAAATTCAGCTTTCCGGCTATAAAAATTCCCAATTCCCCGATTCTCTTAGTTTTATCGAAATACGAGCCTAAGCCGTGATAAAATAAAATATTTTTTGTTTCTTCAACGAAATGGGACGGCCTTTTTTTGCTATCTTCTTTAAAGAAAAATTCGGCATCGGCCAGCCTTGCGGTTAGAACCTTCGAATATCCGGATTTAATATTGTTTTCTAGAGATTCTTTAACGGAAGGCGCGGGATTCGCATCGGCAACGGCGGCAAAATAAGGCAGCAGGGAGCCGTTTTTGCTTAACGGAAAAAATCTCTGGTGCTTGCGCATGACAACAGACAGCAATTCTCCCGGAATCGACAGAAATTTTTCGTCGAATCCGCATATTATGGGATAAGGGGTTTCGGTTAAGCCGGTTATTTCGTCTATGAAATCGTCGTCGTATTCCGGCATATCCGCATTTACTTTCTTCGACAGCAATTTAATCCCGGCTTCTATATATTTTTTTCTGTCGCCGTTTTTTAAAATTATGCCGGTTGAAGACACGGCGTCAAAATAGTCTTCGAAACCAGAAATTTTAACGGATTTTATTTTATAAGAAAGCGGTCCCGCAATATACGTTCGGTTTGACGATTTAATATCTCCAAAATTAAACGGCGCATTTTTTCCGTCGAATATAGACAATATCCAAATGACCGGTCTTGGATACCGTATTTCTTTGTCGAGCCAAAACATCGTTTTTCTGAAAGGAATTTTTTTAATAAACGCCGGAATATTTGCCGTCAATAAATCCCTAACCGGCAAGCCTTTTATGCGTTTTTTATAAGCCGTATAAACGCCTTTTTTCTGGTTTAACGGATAAATTTTTTTGTAGTCGGAAATTTCGTTCTTCTTCATGAACTGCAAGAGCGGAGCGGCGGGAGCGTCTCCGTGATAAGATATGCCGACCGGCGGACCTATGATTTCTACTTCTCTGTCTGGGGACTTTAAGGGCAGTCCTTTAATTAAAACAACCGTGCGCCTAGGAGTAGAAAATGCCTCTATATCCGGCTTTTCATTAAGCATTATCTCGTTTTCAAAGAAATTTTGCATAATGTTTTTTAATGCCGCAGGTATTTTTCTTACCTCGTCGTATGGAAGTTCTCCCGAACCTATTTCCAATAAATATTCGCTCACGGTAATTGTCTGGTTTTATTTTCTTATTTTTTATTTAGTCGATTTAGCTTTTATCGGCGTAACCGGTATAAAGCCTGGCGCATCCTTCGGCAAGCGCCCTTACCTTTAATATAAAATTCATTCTCTCCGATACGCTTATAAGCCCTCTTGCGTCTAGCATGTTAAATGCGTGGGAGCATTTAAGGCAGTATTCGTATGCAGGCTTCACAAGCTCTTTTATTTTAAACGAAAGCAGTTTTTTTGATTCCGCTTCATATAAATTAAATAATTTATGCAGGATTTCTCCGTCGGCATATTCAAAGCTGTATTTAGAAAATTGCGACTCGTCGTCTTGATGGATATCCCCGTATTTAAAGGAATCATTCCATTGAAGGTCGAAAACGCTGTCTTTATTCTGAAGAAACATAGCAATTCTTTCTAATCCGTAAGTAATCTCTATAGCCGGTTTAGAAAGCTCTACGCCGCCTATCTGCTGAAAATAGGTAAATTGAGTTACTTCCATGCCGTCGAGCCATACTTCCCAGCCCAGACCCCATGCCCCAAGCGTGGGAGACTCCCAATCGTCTTCAACGAACCTTATATCGTGCTCGTTCGGATTTATGCTGATGCTCTTAAGGCTGTCTAAATAAATCTCTTGAATTCTGCTTATATACGGCTGTATAACGACCTGAAACTGGTAGTAGCGTCCCAGCCGGTTTGGATTTTGACCGTATCTTCCGTCTGTAGGCCTTCTGGAGGGCTGAACATAGGCGGCTCTCCATTCTTCGCAGTCGAGACATTTGAGAAACGTGTAAGGCGCAAATGTAGCTGCTCCCACCTCGATATCGTAAGGTTCTAAAATTACGCATCCAAAATCGGACCAGAAATTTTGGAGTTTAAAAGTTAATTGTTGAAAATCGGGGGTTTTGATAATTTTTCCTCTTTTTTAGAAAATTTATTATACTAAAGGGCGAGCATATTTTCAATAGATTTTCTTGCCGGGATTCTAACGTTTTCGGGAATTTTTATAATATTTTCCATATTCTCCAGGGAATTTATAATGTCGTCGAGATGGGTTTTTTTCATATTCGGACAAACTAGTCCCGGGTTGGAAGGGATAAAAACTTTATCCGGGTTCTCCTTCTTCATTTTATACATTATTCCCCTTTCGGTTCCTATAATAAAATACTTAGCGGCCGATTCCCTCACGAACTTATACATGCCGGACGTTGATGAAACATGGTCTGCGGCGTCTATAGTTTCAGGGGCGGATTCGGGATGGGCGACGAATACCGCTCCCGGATATTTTTCTTTCAGGGCTTTAATATCTTCAGGTACCGTTCTTTTATGCGGAGGACAA
>JAJXZU010000058.1:0-4097 GCA_021779895.1 bacterium | reverse complement strand
TGCTTTTGGAACAGACGCTTGAAGACTTGGAAGACGAGGGGTTAGAGATTTTTATCGCCGAAAACGGCGCGGAAGCCCTTGATTCTATTAAGGAAAACAAGCCGGACATGGTTTTTCTCGACGTAATGATGCCTAAAATGAACGGCTTCGAAGTATGCTCGGAAGTGAAAAACAACCTAAAAATCTCCGATATATATATAGTTCTTCTCACCGCAAAAGGCCAGGAAATAGATAAATTAAAAGGAATGGAATCCGGAGCCGATATGTATATGACAAAACCTTTTAATCCCGACGACATAGTAAAGAAAGTCCGCGAAATTTTATAAATACTTATCCCTTCTGCCAATTTTGTTCTCGTTCTGCCAACTTTGTTGCATTATTGACAGCCTGTTTACAAAAAATAGACGTAATTATCCTGTTTTTCATGATGGCACGTAAATTGCTTATATCTTAATTAAGATTAAATAATTTACAGGAGCCTTTATAATGAATGAACAGGCGGTTTCCGGTTTAAATCATGCTTCGGAGATGTCGAACGCTAACGGCGTCCTGCAGACTCTTTTAGAGAATCCCCTTGTAGGAATAATTTTAGTCAGACACAGAAAAATAGTCCATGTCAATAAAAAAATGGCCGAAATTTCAGGATACAGTTGCGATGAATTAATAGGAATTTCTACGAGAATACTTTACCGGTCGGATGAAGATTTCAATGAAATAGGAAGAATTATATATTCCGACCTTGAAAAAGGGAAAGAAGCAAGATTTGAACTTCTTGCCAAAAGAAAAGACGGTTCGGAATTCTGGTGCCTGCTGTCCGGAAAATCCGTAAATCCCGAAGAGACGGACAGCTCCGATTCCGTCTGGATATTTCAGGATATAGACGAAATGAAAAGGCAGAAGGAGATGCTCGAATCAAATACTTACAGGGCTATTTTGGATAATTCGCTGGTCGGAATAGTTCTTTTGCAGAAAAGGCATATAGTCTCGGCAAATAAAAAAATGGCTGATTTATTCGGATACGATGCGCCGGAAGAAATGCTCGGCAATACGACGAGAATACTTTACCGCTCTGAAGCCGATTTTGAAGAAGTAGGCAGAATAGTATATTCCGACCTTGCCAAAGGGAAAGAAGCAAAATTAGAACTTATAGGAAAAAGAAAAAACGGCTCGGAATTCTGGTGCCTCCTGACGGGAAAATCGGTCAACCCCGGCGAGGCAAGAGGCGCAGATTCGGTCTGGATTTATCAGGACATCACGAAAGAAAAAGAGGTCGATATGATGAAGACCGATTTCATATCCACCGTATCCCACGAATTAAGAACGCCCCTTACTTCCATTCTCGGCTTTGCGAACATCATAAGCAAGAAATTTAAAGAATCCGTATATCCCGTCCTTAACTTAGAAGATAAAAAAATTAAGAAAACCGCAGACCAGATTGAAAGCAACTTAGACATAATAATATCCGAAGGCCAAAGGCTTACTTCCCTCATAAACGACGTACTGGACATAGCCAAAATGGAAGCGGGCAAGATAGAGTGGAAAGACGAACGCTTTACCGCACGGTATGCCGTAGAACATGCCGTATCGGCGACATCTTCGCTTTTTCAGGCAAAGGGTCTCGGCATAGTAACCGACATAGAAGAGGGCATTCCCGATATATTCGCCGACAAGGACAGATTTATCCAGGTTATTATAAATCTTTTATCCAACGCCGTAAAGTTTACTTCCTATGGAGATGTAACCGTCAGCGCAAAATCGTTTCGGGATTCCGTGCTTATAAGCGTTTCGGATAAAGGCGCCGGCATAAGCAAAGAAAATCTTACCAAGATATTCGAAAAGTTTAAGCAGGTAGGCGATACCCTTACCGACAAGCCCAAAGGCACGGGATTGGGGCTTCCCATATGCAAACAGATAGTAGAGCATTACGGAGGGAAAATATGGGCCGAAAGCACGGAAGGCAAAGGAAGCGCGTTTTATTTTACCGCTCCGCGCTATGCCGAAAAAGCCGGTGTCGCGCATATAAAAGATTTTATGGAACAGCTTAAGAACTCTGCTCCTCCCGCATTAAACTACGGCGGAGCTTCCAAAAACATACTGGTAGTTGACGACGACGGAAGCATAAGAAGGCTTCTAAAGCAGGAACTCGAATACGCCGGCTATATTGCCGACGAAGCCGCCGAAGGATTAGAAGCATTAAACAAAATAAAGCATAAAAAATACGACCTTATTATCTTAGACGTTATGATGCCCGGTTTAAGCGGATTAGACGTTGCAAGGGTATTAAAAAACAATCCCGATACCAAGGATATTCCCATAATAATTTTATCGGTTGTCGAAGATAAAGAAACCGGATTTAAAATAGGCGTGGAAAGGTATCTCATTAAGGGAGTCGAATACCCGCAGTTATTGAACGAAGTCGACGGGCTTTTGAATAAAATATAAAATGGAATATAAATTATGAAAAACGCCGGAAGCATATTAAAAAAGATGCTGTCCAATAAGGAAACCGTGAGGATATTGAACGATACCGCAAACGGTTTGGAAGCGGCGGCCTTAATATTCGATATGAACGGCAACATCTTGGCGAATATAGGGGCTAATATCGGGCAATATGGTTCAGGAAGCGAAGCCGGCTCTTTCCCCGTAAATATTAAAGGCGAACAGGCGGGTTACGTCAAAGTAAGCGATAAAGCGTCCGTTATCGTTTCTATATTAAATTATATGCTCGCGGCGGAATACGATAAAAGAGACCTGATAGACGAGGTTTCGAGCAGGTATAAAGAAATTAATCTTTTTTACGATTTCACCGAAAAAATACTAGGTTGCGGAAGCATTAAAGACATTGCGATGCTGACTTTATCCTTAGTTAAAAGCTTTATTAAAGCCGATACGGTATCGATAATGCTGAAAAACGATGAAACAAATTGGATAGACGTCATTTCCGCTTACGATTGCGATGAAAAGACCGTAAGAAATTCCATCGTGCCGTTTAACGGGGAAAGCATAGCCGAGTTTGTAATGCTTTCGGGGAATGCGGAGATAATTAACGATATATCTTTAGACGGCTGGACCGCTCCCGGCGGCGGCAAAACGGGCTCTATGATGTGCGCCCCACTTAAGATAAAAGATAAAGTTATAGGGGTATTAAATATCGCTACGGAAGGCCATACCGAGTTTTCTTCCTCCGATTTAAAATTATTTACGACGTTAAGCCGCAACGTGGGGATTTTCGTCGAAAACGTCAAACTGTATAAAGACTTGAAGGAAATATTCATTTCTACGGTATATACGCTGGCGGAAACCATAGAAATGAGGGATGATTATACCGGCAACCATACGAAAAGGGTAATGGAATACAGTTACGCAATCGGGGAAACCTTAGGAATGGACAAAGACGCGCTTGAGGCATTAAGGCTTTCCGCCATACTGCACGATATCGGAAAAATAGGCGTCAGGGACGATGTTCTTTTGAAACCGGGAAAATTGACGGACGAAGAGTTTGCATTGATGAAAAAACATCCCGCGTTCGGCGAAGAGATTTTAAAGAGAATAAAAGGTTTGGAGCATATTGTACCCGGAGTCAAGCACCACCACGAAAGACACGACGGAAGGGGCTATCCCGACGGATTAAAAGAAGACGAAATCGAATTAAACGCTAAGATAATATCGGTAGCCGATACTTTCGACGCGATGACGTCCGACCGTCCTTACAGGAAGGGGTTCGATTCCCAAACCGCCATAGAAGAACTCATAAGATGCTCCGGCACGCAGTTCGACGGAAAAATAGTGGACGCCTTCATAAAGGCTTTTCCGCACATCGATATGTCTAAATTATAATCAATTTAAATATTTGCATATATATAATTAATATTATTTATTAAAAACGGAGAATATTAAAATGGTTAAAAAATTAATGTATTTTACGGGGATGACTTTTTTCGTCTATTTCTTCGGATTTATTTTACTGTACCTTTTTTTGAAAAGTTTTACGATAAATCACTTTTTAGCAATGTTTGCCGCATTTTCGTTCTGTTTTGCCGCAGTAAATTCTGTTTATTTTTATTTTAACCTGTTCAGCCAGGTTAAAGAGTTCGATA
>JAJXZU010000187.1:0-4105 GCA_021779895.1 bacterium | reverse complement strand
AAATCTCGGAATTATGAAACCCTTGTAAATAATGGAGCGGGAAACGGGGCTCGAACCCGCGACACCAAGCTTGGGAAGCAAGATTTATAAGCTATAAAATAGCTTATTTACTCTGTTTTAGCGGCGTGTAATTTTTTATGTATCCGTTTTTGTGTTTTTACTTATTTTACCGGCCGAACTTCCGCTTATGCGTTTGCCGGTTCTCGAGGTCCCGGGTAAAGTCGTCCGGCTTGGGGGTTTGGGATTCAGGTGTAATGGCGGTTTTTTGCTCACGAGTTTCAATATTTTGAAAGTTTTTATACATTTTTATAAAATTATCCCAATTTTGTTCATAAAGAGAATCAAGTCCCAAGACCAATCTATTGGCCATTGCATTTTTGTAAAGTGTTTCTAATTTATCTATATCAAGGTTTTGAACTATACCGGAAGAAAAAATATCGTCTAAATCTTTTTGATTTCCCCTTCCTATTTTACTCGTAGCTATATCATATGTCCCGAGAGAAAAAATATGAACTACCCCCGCCTCTTTTATTTTCTCAAGTCTATCCACGTAGTCGGGGCTCAAGATAGGGACGGTTTTATTTACAACCGAAAAACCATACTCGTATAAAAGATTGTCTATTCCAGCGAATCGAGGGGCAACCATTATATCAATATCATATGTAGCTTCCCTTAATTTATCCGGCTTTAAATCGTTTCTTACTATTATCGAAGAAAATCCTATAAGGACAAGGTAAATATCTTCCTCGAGTTTCGAATCTATTATTTTTTTTGTAGCATTATCTAAAAGTTCTTCTATATTACCTTTAGTTATTTTATCTAACATGATTTCCATACTTTATCCCTCATGTTATATCTAAATTTACTGTATTCTTGAAACGGAATAGGTGTTTTACCCATAAATTCGGTATAATTGATAAAACCCATTTCCTGGATTATTCTATAAAATAAATTAAATAATTCTCCATCGATTTTATTATCCCATTCCCACGCATTATCAATGGTATTGCAAACTATAGCGCGGCATAATTTTAAATCATTATATTTCGTATCCCGAGCCTCTGGAGGAATTTCGTTAAATAAATAATAATACAGGACTACATAATAAGGCAGGAATCTCTCCTTGGTTTCTAAAATATGAATATTAACAAGACTCGACAATCTTACAAGATATATTTTTGCTATTTCTATATTTTTATCTTTCTCGTTATTTTCCATAATGATTATATTATAGCATATTTTTAATTTATAAAATAACCGCTTAAATCTTCGATATCCTTTAAAGGCGTCCTTTTTTTGTAGTGTTCTACATAATCCAAAAACCAGTCGGGTCCGCCGGAAAGCTCCAACGCCTTTGCGAGCCGTCTTGCGTATTCGTCGGATTCTATAAGCGCGGTTATATTTTCGTCTAAATTAAGCTGTGCCATTCTGGTAACCGTTTCCTGCTTTATAAGATATTCTTTTTTTGCGTGCCGTTAATAACCATATTGTATTCGTTTTCCGATAAGCCGAAAGTATTAATATAGCGGCTCTTCATGTCTTCCGTATTGGCTTTGAAGTTAGAGTTTTTAAATCTGATGGTTCTGTAAAAATATTTTTTCTTTGTTTTTTCTTAAAAATATATTTTTGTTCTTCACTTTTATATTCTGTTACATTAAAAACATTACTCGAAAGAGTAATGCAAGATAAGGAAACTCCGTTTCTGGGCAATGTTCCATTGCAAACCCCCGTAATGACTAAATGACGGCGGGGGCAGGAATAGGGTATTAAAAAGAAAGTAAACGGATTTTTAGGGGTATAAACGGTTATAATACAGGTTTTATAAGTATTCTAATGGGTGTATAAACGTAATTTCCATATTTGGATATAAATTGCATTCTAAATGAATTAATATTTAAATTCCTAATGTATTCCAAACGGAAAATTATTTTTATTCCATATTTATATTATATTAAATTCTTGACAAATTACAAACAGTATGATATATATCATTATATATAATATAAATTATAAAGTTAATTTAAAAAATGGTGTAACGCTATGAAAAAAACAAACGAAATAAACAGTGAATTAAGCATTGAGGAAAAAAGAAAAAAATTAATAGAGGCTATCGAAAAACAATCTTCGCTGGAAAAGAAAAAAGACATTCTCCTAATGCCTTTTATTAATGAAATAAAATTAATGCTCGATAAAAAAATGAGCATTAATTCCCAGCTGAAGACTTTAAACGGCATAGGCATTAAAATAAGTTATAAGACTTATAAGAATTTTTTAGACGAATTAGATTTAGGCCGCGGACCCGATAATACGGGTTTTGATACCCGGACCGGTGCGGTTGCCAAGGATGACAAATTAGTGCTTATCATCCTGAACGACAACGGCGCCGTCAAGACTTACGCCGTTAAAGACGAGATTAAAAAGCTCGGTTTTTTCTGGGATAAAGATAAAAAGGGCTGGAAAAAAGAGGTAAACAAAGACGAGTTGGTAAAAATAAAAGAATTAAAAATCGGGTATGATATAATATAAAAAAGCGGAGTTTATAATGAACACTGAAAATTTAGATATAGAATTAAATATCTCTTTAAAAGAAATAGACGCCGTTGATTCGTCTTACCGTCTCGCCGTAAAACCGGATAAGGAACTTGCTATTTTTCTTTTTAAAAAAGATAAAATCGATTATATTTACAACATATGCTCATTAGAAGGCAATCCGATGACTTTCCCTGAAGTGCAGACTCTTTTAGATGGAGTTACCGTCGGCGGCCACAAAATAGAAGACGAGCAACAGGTTTTAAACCAGAATAAAAGCGTATCGCTTTTATTATCTATGCTTCAAAATAAAGAATTTAAAATAAACAAAGAGACATTCTGCAAACTTAATAATATAATATCGCAAGGCGAATCGCTCAAACCGGGGGAATTCAGGACGGGACAGGTGACTATCGGCGGAACCGATTATATTCCGCCTAATGCGGACAGGTTAGACGAGCTGTTTATTCAAGGCGTTAAAAAAATTTCAAAGATTGAAAATCCGGTTATCCGTTCTTTCGTATTTTTCGGATTCGGAAGCAGACATCAATTTTTTTGGGACGGAAATAAAAGGACGAGCAGGCTTACGGCAAACGGTATTTTATTAGAAAACGGCTATCAGACTTTAAATATTAAAGCAAAAGACGGCCTTGAATTTAATAAAACTATGATAAAGTTTTATAATTCCGGCAATTACAACGTTTTATTGTCTTACCTTTTACCTTATTACGAACGTTTGGCTAACCTTAAAAATGAACCGGGGCAAACCCCTAAACCAGACGCTTTTTCCGAAGATTTAAAGCATAGGCTGGAACTTGAAAAAGGTAGAGGCTGGAATAGATAGAAGGTCTTCGGTTTTAGGTTCCCGGGTTTATCCGGAGAAAAAAAGCCCGCTTTTCATCAGCGGGCTTTAATGTTTTTGGTTTTTGGTTCTAAGTTTACCCGCCCGTAGTAAATCTCCAGATATAAGGTTTGGCAAGATGCTGCTTTAGGTTTCCCATAATTCCGGTAGTGAGTTCGGCCGTGTATTCGGTATTCGGCATTAAGGGTTCAGCCGGCGTAAAAGTAGCTATGTAGTTGGTTAAGGAATTTGGGTTGTAATAAACGGTCCCTTTAACTTTCTCTCCTCGAGGACCGATTAATAAAAACGTGCTGCGGTTAAACGACAGGGCGTTAGAGGCTTCGTTAAAAGAAGCTTTAACGACGACGTCTATAGGAACGTTTGCGGCGCCGTTTGCAGGCGACGTCAAAGTAACGGCCACTGGAGAAAATACGCTTCCCATCTCATCGCCTATGCTCGCGCAGCCGTAAAGACTTAAACTTAAGCTAAAGACCGTTAATCCTAAAATAACTAATTTAATTTTTTTCATAAAACCTCCCGTTAATTAGTTTTTTACAAAACTTTTGATAATTTCACTTAAAAGTCGATATCTATATCCGGGCCGTTTTTATTGATTTGTTTTTCTCGATTCTTTTGAATTCCTAACGCAAAAAAATATCGGTCAAAACCTTTTTTTACCCAACCATCGGTCATTTCTAAAAACGGCTCATAATTTTTTTCAACATGAGCTGCATC
>JAJXZU010000229.1:0-4122 GCA_021779895.1 bacterium | reverse complement strand
AGGTCTATCCTGTCTAAACCGGATCCTATATCCAGAGCAATTTCTTCCATTAGGTTTTTAAGGTCTTCGTCGAAAAAGTTTTCTTTCGAGTGAAGCAGTGTTAATACCGCCCAGATAACGCCGCCTTTTAATATAGGTATAGAAGCGCTGGATAATATGCCGAACTCTTCGGTTATTTCGAGCCATGGACGCATAGAAGCATCGTTTCTGAATGAAGGAACGTAAACCGGCTTCCCAGAACGCCATGCCCTGCCGACGCTGGAATATCCTTCCGGCACATCGGGATTTACGGAAATATGCAAGTTATCCACAAAACCCGGTACTCCAAAATGGGATATAAAGCTGACGTTTCCTTTTTCGTCCGGCTTCGCTATCCAGGCTAATTTTAGGCCGGTATAATTTATCGCCATATTGCAAATAGAGTCGAGGAGGCTTTTTTCATTTTCGGTTCTGCTTATCAGCTGATTCATCTGCGCTAAAAAAAAGTTAAATTCAGTAAGCCGCCGCTGATGTTCCGCTTCTAATGCCAAACGGCGTTTAATATCGAGCTGATTGAGGGCTATGCCTAAGGAATTTGTAACCTGCGTAATTATGGTTATCATTTCTTTAGTAAAATAATGCTTTGAATTAGACTGTATGCCTAAAACCGCTGCGGGACCGTAATCTAAATTTTGGAATATGGGGAAAGCCATCAAACTCTTTACTCTTGAAAACGAAGGGTATTTTTCTATTACAGCCGGGTCTAATTTATACAAAGGCCCAAGTATCTTTTTTTCCCTGTAAACGATAGACGCCGGCATATTCCCTAAAATATCGCCGCTTTTAAGTGAAGGTTTTATCTGCATAAGGGTTTTTTCATATTCGGCATCGCCTGCGCATGCGGCAATAGGTATAAAGCAACCTTGTTCCTCGTCTGGAACGGCTAAAACCGACCCAATGGCGTCCGTTTTGGCAACTATTATATCGACGATATGTCTGTATATGCTTTCTGCGTCTTTCAGCGACAAAACATCCTCCTGCACGCTTATTGCGGCGTCCTGATATCTTTTCAGGCGCATTAGGCGTTCAAAAGCAATTCTAGATATTACGTCTATAGCAACGAATATCAGGATAAGCAGAAACGCCGTTAACAGGTAAATACGCTCCTTATTCCAGAAAAATTTTTCAAAGGTGGACTTTGTCCATCCGGCTTTGATAAGCCACGGGTAGCCATTTATTTTTTGCGTTACGCTGCCCGAAACCTCGGGCATATCGTATAAGTTATTCTGCCGCCTGCCGTTTTTCCATGATGATATTATTCTGCCGCTAGGCGTTTCTATAAGAGCCGTTTCTATATATTTCGTTGTATTGATTAAATTAAAATTTGAAAGTATAAAAGGAGAGCCGACGAAGCCTAATGCCTTGCCGTTTTTATTAACTATCCGTTCGTTCATGGGTATAACCCATTTATTATCGGTTTTTTGAAAATAAAGCGTTCCTATATAACGGTTTCGATAGCCGGATAAAGGAGTAAAAATAATTTTTTTTATATTTAAACTTAAGTCTTTTGGGTAACTAGACCATACTATTTTGTCCATCGACGCATTAAGAATGTTAATAGCCGCAATACCGGGATGATATTTTTTGAAATCCTTAAAAACATGCAATGCTTGCGCGTTAGGAGTAAGATTTTCGCCGTTTATATTTAAAAAATCCGTTCTTAAAAATTTAAGGTCGTGGAAATGGGCGTCTATTTGAGTTTTAATTGCTGAAGATACATCGGAAGCCGTTAGTTTTGAAGCGTATTGTAGGCGTCTTACGACTGTTTTTTTCAGGCTTATGCTTTCGTATATAAAAAAGGCAAGCACTATGCAGACCAGAAATGAAAAAAAAAGGTGCATTGCCAGTATCTGAAGTTTATCCGATTTAGATATAGAGGGCTTGCTCTTTGTTTTTTCGATAATATTCATAAAAAAACAATCGTTTTTTAATTTAAACGAAATCTCAGACGGTTAAGTTAGAGTATTACCGGATAACCAAATATAGAATATAATACTACTATTTCAACCGGCAATCAAGATTAAACCGATTAAACCAATTTATAGTTAAAACGGTTATAAAATAATTTTTTATAAATTCTGCAAAAATGGTATAATGAAAAACTAAACTTTAAAAGCAGAAATGGTAAAAATTATCCGCAGAATAGAAGAACTTCAAAAATTCGAAAGCGAATGGAACGATTTATTGAAATCAAGCCCGAACGATAACGTTTTTCTTTCGTTTGACTGGAATTTTCTCTGGATAAAATATTTTTTGCGCGGCAAGGACAGTCTTTTTATAATAGCCGTTTATAATGATGCCAATGAATTAGAAGCTTTAGCCCCTTTTTTTCTGAAGAGATTTTTTTTGTTTTTTAAATCGCTTATATTTATTAGCGGCGATTATTCCGATTATCTCGGCATTATCGTAAAAAAAGATGCCGATAAAGAAAGAATTTATTCCGAAATATTCGGGGAAATCACAAATAATAAAATAGCGGATATAATTTACATGAGGCAGGTTTCAGGGGAACTGCTTAACGGCGTTAAAAAAAGCGTTTCCGGGTATTGCGGTTTAAAATTGAATTATAAAGAAAGCGGCTGCTGTTATTATTTTAATCTGCCTGACGGTATGGACGGCTACATGAAGCGGTTTAACTCTAAGCAAAGATATAATATTTTAAACAGGGTCGAAAAAGCGGAAAAAAATAATATCGGATTTATAGGCTCTTCGGCTGTAGATAAATATTCATTTAAGGAATATTTAAACTGTTTTTTCGACCTGCACCAAAAAAGATGGAACGATAAAGGAAAAAAAGGTGTATTTTATAATAAAAAAATAAAATTTTTTTTTACCGATTTATTTACCGTATTATACAGCAAAAATAAAATTGCGCTGTCCTTTCTGGCGGTTAATGAAAAAGCAAGCGGCGGCAACAGCGGCAAAGAAAAGATTATTTCATCGGCGGTTTGTTTCGATTCCGGAAATAAAAGGCAGGTATATCTGCCGGGATTTGACCCGGAATATTCCAATTTTCATCCGGGCATAGTTTTAACTTATTATATTATAAAAGAGGCTATAGGCGAAAAATACGAAGAATTCGATTTTCTCAAGGGCGGAGAAGAATATAAACAAAGATTCGGCGCAGTTAAAAGAGAAAATTACAAACTTTATTTATATAAAAGCAAAATAATTTATTATATTTATAAGATTAATTTCTTCATAGAAAAAGAAGTTAAAGAAAAATTAAAAGAGTCGGCATTTAAAATTAAATTAAAAATTAAAGATAAATAAATAAAAAACTTTGATTATTTTTTAAAATAATCGTATAATACAACATACACTATCGACATTGTTAAAGTTAAACCCCGGTATTCCCGTAAATATTCCTCGAAAACTAGATGCAGTGTTAATTTGTATAATAATTCTTAACTCACAATGGAGGAATGTCTAAAAATGTTCAAAAACAAAAAAAATTATGCTACGGAATCGCCTAAGTTATACGATAACGTAAATAAGGAAATCGATAAGGAAATAGGTTTTAAAGATTTAAATTTGTCAAAACCCATAATGCAGGCCGTCGCCGATGCCGGATACGAAAATCCGACCCCCGTTCAGGCTAAAGCTATTCCTGCGGTATTGTCCGGGTCGGACATGCTGGCCGGCGCACAGACCGGAACCGGAAAAACGGCGGCTTTTACGCTTCCTATACTGCACCTGCTCGCCGAAAAACCCGCATCGGTTTCCCGCTCCGGCAGACCGCGCTGTTTAGTTCTGGCGCCGACGCGCGAACTTGCCGCACAGGTAGAAGAATCGGTAAAAACATACGGAAAATATCTTCCGTTAAAATCTACGGCTGTGTTCGGAGGAATGAGCATCGTGCCTCAGATAAAAGCACTGCGCCGTAACGTGGATATACTCGTGGCGACCCCAGGCCGTCTGCTTGACCACGTCGGACAAAAAACAGTCGATTTATCCGGCGTCGAAATCTTCGTGCTGGATGAAGCCGACAGGATGCTTGATATGGGATTTATCGTCGATATTAAAAAAATTATCGCGCTTCTGCCTAAACAACGGCAGAACTTATTATTTTCCGCGACTTTT
>JAJXZU010000041.1:0-4131 GCA_021779895.1 bacterium | reverse complement strand
TAATATACGGCCCGAATGTTTTATAAAGCATCATGGGCACAGCCATATTTGAGTTTTTTATTCCCGGAACTACGTATAGCGCCGCAAATCCTAAAATAGTAATAAATATCAGCATTATATTGTATAACGGCATAAAAACGGCATTTTTCCTTATCGCATCCGCGCTTTTAGAGGTATAAGCTCCGTTTATCGAATGAGGATAAAGAAATAAAGCTCCGGCTGAACCGAAAGCGAGGGTTCCGAACGTTACCATGCCGCCGGAAGGAATTAAAGACTTCGACGGCTGAGTTTTATTGAGCCAGTTGAACATTTCTCCGAAACCGCCGAAATAATGGATAGGTATAAATATTATTAGAAATAATACCATGCCCCATATAAAAAAATCTTTTATAAAAGACGTTACGGCGGCGGCCCTTATGCCGCTAAAAATAGTAAATAAAATTACTATCATAAGGGATACCGCAATGGCGATATCCGGTTTGAGCCCAGTCAACAAAAGCATATATCTCATTCCGAATATCTGAAGCCCTATATACGGCAGTTCCGCGAATATCCCGACTAAAGCTACTACGGCGCCGAGGAATTTACTGTCGAATACTTTTTCGACGTAATCGCCTGCGGTGATAAAGTTATATTTTTTTGAAACGTTCCATAATCTCGGTATAGTCAAAAAAAGTATCGGGTATTCCATTATGACGTAAGAAACGGCAAAAAACGCAAAAGCGCCGGAATTGTAAGCAAGTCCGGGAACGGCCAATAAAGTGTACGCGGTATAAATATCCCCGCCCAGAAGAAACCAAACGATAAATGCGCCGAATCTTTTGCCTGCAAGCGACCATTCCGCTAAACTGTCTGTTTTAGCGGCTTCGAATTTTTTAGATAAAAAACCTGCAAAAGCTACTAAAAATAAAAATGAAAAGATGATGATGATAGGAATATTATTATTGGACATGCCTTGTTTTTAGTTCTTTTATATTCTTTATATTTTTTTTCTCTATTAAATATGCCGCATAGGTCAGAAGCACCGTTATTACGTCCATTATTATGAAAAACCAGACCATTGCGCTTATTCCGAATATCAGCCTGTTATCGTTATAATATTTTATTCCGAAAGAAAGGACCGCTATAGGAATTAATAAAATCAGCCAGGTAAGTGGATGGTATCTTTTATAAGCTTTCATGGTAAAATATAATATATAAAAATAAATTTAAAAAGTCAAAAACGGAAAAATTAAAACGGCTGGTTCAATCCAAAATAATATCTGACGCCGTACTCGGAACTAACCCCGTTACCGAATGCTTTTGCCGCATAAATGCTTATCATTTCAGGATAAATACCGAAAAAGTACGTCTTTAAATGTATTCCGAGTCCGGCAAAGCTGTAAATACCGCCGTTATGGATAACCGCCGGAACGGTATCTCCCAATTTTCCGGCGCCGCCTATTATATCTCCGGTAACCGCCGTTATATTAAGAAGATTATATATTAGGTTCAGATTTAAACCTCGGCAGATACTTCTTCTGTAATCGGCTTCGGCGATAAGCGTATCGTTTCCGATAAACGGCCGGCTTGCGGGAATCCCCATAATGCCGTTTATTCCCCCCAAATAATAATCTAAAGCTAAAGGGACGCTTCCGTCTGCAAAAACGCCTATACCTTTGATAGCCACTATATTGTCTGCGTTAATTTCAAAATTTTTAATATATTGCAGTACAAACTGACTGAAAGAAAAAGGGGACAGGATATTGGAATCGGCTATATTATAAGTAAAATCAAACGAAGAACCGTATTCTGGATTAATATTGTAATCGACCGAATTATAACTGTAACCTAAGGTGAATTCCGCCAGTCTTTTTGTATTTTGATAGACTATGGAATCTCCCGATGCGGCCGGACTTATTTCCGTCAAATTTACTAATCCGAAAACCGACTGCTTATACATTTGCGAAATCGGGAAAAATCTTCCTAATTGATGCGAAAAACCTATGCTCGCGCCCTTATCGTAATAATTTTTAAATATATTGAATAAGATGCCGTTTCTATAGCTGTATCTTTTCGTCAGGGTAAAATTAAGATAACCCTCGTTTCTTCCGCTGTTAGGGCTGATATTGCCGCCCGCGCCGCTCAAAAAAAGAGTCCAATAATCGTTTTTCTTTTGATTTAAAATTTTTTCTTTTATTTTTTTATAGCCGATAAGGTTTAAATCGTTATTATAATAATAAACGCCGTTTTTAAGCCTGTGGGTGCGGGGGAAGCCGGTAAAATAAAGATACGATAACGGGAATACCGGATAATTTATAACAGTGTTGACGCCCTGGATAAAATTAAAACTCTTAACCGTATTTTTTATATCTGGATTTCTTTTTATATAGGCATTTAAAAATTTTTTAAACCTGATAAAAGAAAGTTTTTGCAATTTTCTGGAATATAAAAAACGACCGCTCCTATGCCTATATATTTTATTCAAGATTTTTCCGGAATTGATTATATCTAAATAAATTAATCCTTTTATGATGCTTAATTTTTGGTATATATAAAAATTCTGGAAAATATTGCCGAAACGGCTGTTTACAAAGAGGGCGACTGAATATAAAGGCGGCTTTAACCATAAGCTCCGCCTTAAATGAACGTAAACGACGTTTACCTTCTTTAATTTCAGCATATGGTATTTATCCAATAAAGCCGAAGCTCCGTAAATCTTTTTATTTGATGCCCCATATTCATGCGTATAAGGCTGGAAAAATTTTAACGATAAACCGTTTCGGGACAGATTATTTATTTTAAATTTTTTTGCCAATACTAACGAAATAAAATTCGAACGTTCATAAACGGAAAATGAACCTTTATAAATATTTCCGTTAAAAAATGCCTCATACCCGTCTTTTATTGTTAAGTTTATTTTAAAATAGATGTTTACCGGAGGGTTAAAATTTTTGCCGGCGGAAATATACGGATAGAATGGGGCATTTAAGACGGTTTCTTTTTTAAAGTGCCCGAAATTGCCGAATGCTTGCGGAATTTTTGCTCTAAAAGCAATTTTAATTATATACGATTTATAAAATTTATTTATTATTAATTCCTCGGATAAATTGTTTACGCTTATATAACCTCTATTAAAACCGTAAGGATAGAGCTGGTGAAAATCGAAATCTTTTATATTTTCCGGTCTTTTATACAGGCTGTTGGGATAAAGCATTATGTATAATCGGCGGGAAATATTTATGTCTATTCCCCTGAAATTTTTAAGTTTATTGCCGAATTTTTTAATTTCGCGGGCTTTTCTTTTTGCGTTTAAACCGTAATCTTTATTATATTTAATATACCTTATTATTTCACTGCCTGATACGGTTTCCGTCTTTGGGTCAATAACGGCATTTATTTTAATAGCCTGAGCCGGAAACTTGCCGCGAACAAACATAGTGTTTGCAAATAAGGGCGGTACAACCGTATTAAAATAAATAGCCGCGCCGAATATATTTAATAATATTATTTTTATGCGGTTTTTCATTGATTTCAACCGGAAATTTATAATATAATTAATTCCAATGCGTTATTATTTTAATATTATCCTAAAAAACTTAAAATTAAAGCTTTTAAAATAAAATGGGGCTTACTTTTAAATTATCCGAAATTAAAGACGTAATCGTTAAGGATATCAAAAAATATGTCGACGAACGGGGGTGGCTTGCGGAACTTTACAGGAGCGACGAATTAGAAGAATCTATCTTTCCTCAGATGTCTTATATATCCTTAACTATGCCCGGAATCACGAGGGGTCCCCACGAACACAAATATCAAACCGACTACTTTTGTTTTATAGGCCCTTCCGATTTTAAAATTATATTATGGGACAACAGGAAAGATTCCCCGACTTATCTCAACAAAACGGTATTGTTTCTTGGGGAAAACAAACCCTCGGCGCTTATAGTTCCACCCGGAATTGTTCACGCATATAAAAACGTGGGCGGAAAAAAAGGGCTCGTCATCAACGCCGCGAATAAACTATTTGCCGGTAAAATGAAGAAAGAGCAAATCGACGAGATCAGATACGAAAACGACCCGGATGCTTTTTTTGTTTTTGATTAACGAAAACGGCGGCTTAATAAAAATTTTCATTCAATGCCGTCGATG
>JAJXZU010000184.1:0-4135 GCA_021779895.1 bacterium | reverse complement strand
TACGACGAAATAGTGGAAATAGATTTAAGTTCGCTGGAACCTCTTGCCGCCAAACCCCATATGCCCGACCAGGTTGCAAAGATAAGCGAATTAAAGGATATAAAAGTGGACCAGGTCGCGATAGGAAGCTGTACCAACTCTTCTTACGTTGATTTAATGACCGTCGCAAATATATTAAAAGGCAAAAAAGTACATCCGGACGTCAGCCTCGTAATATCGCCCGGCTCGAAGCAGGTCTTCGAAATGCTTGCAAAAAACGGCGCGCTTGCGGATTTAATAGCTGCCGGCGCAAGAATTCTCGAATCTACCTGCGGACCGTGCATAGGAATGGGTCAGGCTCCGCGGTCGGGCGCAGTTTCCTTGAGGACGTTCAACCGCAATTTTGAAGGGAGGAGCGGAACTAAAGACGCAAAAATTTATCTTGTTTCGGTTCAGACCGCCGCGGCTTCTGCTCTTACCGGATACATAACCGACCCGAGAACTCTCGGAAAGGCTCCGGAAATTAAGATGCCGGAGAAATTCGACATAGACGATTCCATGATACTTTCGCCTTCGACTAAACCGGAAGAGGTGGAAGTTTACAGAGGACCTAATATTAAGCCGCTTCCGGTACAGCAAAAACTTTCCGAATCTATGGGCGGGAAAGTTCTCCTTAAAGTAGGCGACAATATAACTACCGACCACATAATGCCGGCGGGTTCCAAAATTCTTCCGCTTCGCTCCAATATACCGGCAATATCCAAATATGTTTTTGAATCCGTCGACCCTTCTTTCTCTGAAAGAGCTTTAAAGGAAAAGGGCGGTTTCGTAATAGGCGGGGAAAACTACGGACAAGGTTCGAGCAGGGAGCATGCCGCGCTCGCGCCTATGTATCTCGGAGTCAAAGCCGTAATAGCTAAATCCTTCGCGAGAATCCATTTCGCGAATCTTATCAATTTCGGAATATTGCCGCTGACTTTTGAAAACCCTTCCGATTATGATAAAATAGAGCAGGGAGACGAGCTTAACGCCCCGAATATTTTAAAGGAATTAGACGAACGCAAGCCGATAACTTTTATAAATAAAACTAAAGGAAACGCGGAATATAAGTTCAAATATAATTTGACCGACAGGCAGGTTAAAATAATAAAAGAGGGCGGATTATTAAATGAAACAAAAGCCCTTCATTAGCGTTAAGGCAATTTAATGCTTTCATCGGATTTCAATAAAAATATTAAAAGGGTTCTGGTTTCCTATAAAAAAGGCGCCGAAGAAGCGTTGAAAACCGCAAACTACGTATGCCGGCTGTTTAAGCGGAACGGCATAGAAGGAATAGTCAGGCCGAGTATGGGCATTACGCATTCCGATACTAAAGGCGTAGGACTTGTCGTGGTTTGCGGGGGAGACGGAACCCTTTTAATTACTCTCGGAAAAATTTTTCCGCTCGAAGTTCCCATTGTTGGAATAGATTTCGGCACTTTAGGATTTCTCGTAGAAGTTCCGGAAAGGAAAAAAAAAGAAGCCGTCGAAAGATTCTTTGACGGCTCCTTAGAATTTATTCCGAGAATGGCGTTGAATATCGAAGTATTCAGAAAGAGCAAATCTATCGAAAAATTAGTTTCGTTAAACGAAGCGACCATAGCAAGAGAAAAAAGCATCCACGCAAGAGTAATCAATCTGACGGTTTCCGTAAACGACTCATGGCTTAACGATTTCAGGGCGGACGGACTCATAATAGCTACGCCGACCGGTTCTACGGCGTATTCTTTATCCGCCGGAGGACCCATAGTACAGCCAGATATGGATGCTTTTATTTTAACCCCTATATGCCCGCATACCCTTTCAAACAGGCCGCTTATTATAAAACCCTGCGAACTTAAAGTAAAAATTCTACCTCAGGAAAGGGATATTTTTATTTCCGCGGACGGAAGAGACGGCTTAAGGCTTTACGACGGCGACGAAATAATAATCAAAAAACACTCTTCGAAAGTTTATCTTTCTACGTCTTTGGATTACGATTACTGGAATATATTAAGAACGAAATTAAACTGGTAAAAGTAAAATTGTTAAGAACGATATATATAAAAAATTTTGCTACGATAGACTATCTGGAAATAGATTTTTGCGAAGGCATGAATGTTTTGAGCGGGGAAACCGGAGCGGGTAAAAGCATAATTATAGAATCCATAAATTTCCTGTTCGGCAGGACTAAGGGGACGGATATTATAAGAACAGGCGAAAAAGAAGGCTTCGTCAGCGCGGCGTTCGATGCGGCCGGCGGGGAAACCGGAGCGGATTTCGCCGATATTTTTGAAGAAAGCGGCATTAAGGACATATCTGGCGAAGATATAATTTTAAAGAGAACTATTTCCGAAACTGGGAAAAGCAAATATTTTATAAACAACGAACAGGTAAATAAAAATATACCGGAGCGCATCGGCGAAAATTTGGTCAGGATATTCGGGCAGAACGACAGACGTTTCCTTATCGAGCCTGAAAGTCAGCTTGCTTTTTTAGATAATTTTGCGGGAAACCAAGACTTGTCTGCCGCGGCAAAAAAACTTTACGCGGATATTAAAAAAATAGAAGCCGAGAAAGCGGAAGCCGCAAAAAAGCTCGACGGAATATCGCGGATAAAAACAATTAATTCGTATATTATAGACGACGTAGAAAAACTCGGCGTAAAATCTAAAAACGACGAAGATATTTTAAAAGACGAACTTAAAAGGCTCGAAAACATAAACGGAATTAAAGAATTTATTTTATCTTCCATAGATTCGATAGACAACGAAGAATACGGAATCCTGAAACATTTGAACCCCTTGATATCCAATCTTTCCAAATTATCGGAATTGGATTCCGATTTTAAGCAAAAAGAGGAGCTTAAAAATGCGGAAACTGTTAAAATATTGCTCGACGATATCCTTTTGTCTCTAGAAAAACATTCTTCTTTCGAATTCGACGAAGACAGATTAAACGAAATAAGGCTTAAAATAGACGGCATTATAAGCATAGAAAATAAATACGGCGTTTCTAACCTCGAAGAGCTCCTGAAAATTTACGGCGAAGCCAAAAACGAGTTAGGCGGCATAACGGAACTGGAACGCAGGATTTCCGAAATAGACGCGGAATATAAAAATTTGAAAGAAAAATTTATTTCGGCCGCCGAAGATTTGCATGCCAAACGCTTGAACGCCGCCTCTATTTTAGAAAAGGAAATAGAAAAAGAGCTTTCGTTTCTCGGAATCAAACCAATATTTAAGATTGAGCTGAATATGAAAGATTTTGAAGAAGGTTTTTCCGAAACCGGATTGGAAAAATGCGTTTTTATGTTTTCGGCAAACCCCGGCGAAGAACCGAGGCCGCTTTCAAAGGTTGCGTCCGGCGGGGAGCTTTCCCGCGTCAGTTTGTGCATATTGAAGATTCTGAATAAAAAAAAGGATGCCGCGTCTTTCGTATTCGACGAGATAGATGCCGGAATAGGCGGGGACGTAGCCAATTTTGTGGGGGAAGCGCTTAAAGCCATTTCGGCAGTTAATCAGGTGATTCTTATAACGCATCTTGCGCAGGTATCTTCGTTTGCCGATAAACATTTTTTCGTTTATAAGGAAATCGAGGGCGGAAAAACTTATACCAGAATTAAAAGCCTCTCCCCGGAAGAAAGAGTCGCCGAAACTGCAAGAATGTTATCCGGAGATTCAAGCGGGGAAGCGGCGCTGAGGCACGCTAAAGAAATTCTTAAAAGGAGGGGTTTAGTTGTATAAGACGGCAAGGCAGAGATACGAAAAAGGCGGGGGAACTATTTTTTATCCGACGGAGATAGAAATCGAAACGGATGCGGAAGGAAGCGCGCACGGTAAAAGCGCCGGAGCAAATGACGCCCGCAAAAAAAATATTAAGTCCGGAACGGTTATAAAGGTCGTCCTGAGAAAAGCCCTTATGTGCGACGTCAAGTCGCTTTACAGTCTCTTCTCGGAATATTCGAAGGCGGGCGAGATGCTTCCGCGCTCTATGAGCGATATATATGAGCATCTGCGGGATTTTTATATTGCCGAAATAGAAAACGAAGACGAAGAAAGCGCCGCCGCGCCGGGCCATATTCCCGATGTTATAGGGGCATGCGCGCTTACGATAGTATGGGAAAATCTTGCGGAAA
>JAJXZU010000121.1:0-4172 GCA_021779895.1 bacterium | reverse complement strand
TATATGGCGGGCAAACTATTTTAATCAGGCAAAAGGTTTTAACTATGTAAAGGATAATCTCTGGAAAAAACTCGATTTTATCGTGGATATAAATTTCAGGATGGATTCGACGGCTTTAAACGCCGATATGGTATTGCCTGCATCAAGTTTTTACGAAAAATGGGATATAAATTCTACGGATTTAACGTCTTTTATAATACCGTTTACGCCCGCCGTCAGCCCGCTGTACGAATCTAAAACAGACTGGCAGATTTGGGAGTTTCTTGCAAAAAAGTTATCCGAAAAAGTATTGAAAATGGGTTTAAAACCGATACGCGACAAGGAATTCGGTATTATGAGGGATTTAAGCAAAACGCATGATATATACACTATGAAAGGTAAGCTTGCCGACGATAAAAACGCAATCCAGTTTATCTTAAATAATGCGTTGACTACGAAAGGTATGACCCTTGCCGATACCGTTCAAAAACCTATGCGCGTTAAACGTTCAGGGTTATGGACGGGGTATGTGAAGAAAGGCGTGCCTTATACCGCTTTTACAAAAAATACCGAAGGGAAAAAACCTTACGCTACCTTAACTAAGCGCCAGCAGTATTACATAGACCAGGAATGGTTTTTGGATTTCGACGAGCAGCTGCCTAAATTTAAGCCGCCGCTCGGCGTAGATACGGAAAAATATCCTTTAAGGTTAGTAACGCCTCACCAGAGGTGGTCTGTACACTCTACCTGGAGGGATGCCAAAACCATGTTAAGACTGCAGAGATTCAGGCCGGTGGTTTATCTTAGTCCTCAGGAGGCTAAGGAAAGAAATATCGCCGATAACGACCAGATAAGGGTTTATAACGAAAACGGCGAATTTATAGCGAGGGCATATATTGCCGGCAAGGTGAAGAAAGGGCAGGCAATAATGTACCACGGCTGGGAAACGTATATGGATTTTAAGAAAGGCGGTTTTCAGAGCGTTTCGCCCATATTTATAAAGCCGACCCAGCTCGTAGGAGGTTACGGACAACTCCATTTTATGCTTAATTACTGGGGGCCGACCGGAGTAAACAAAGACGACGTCGTTCAAATCGAAAAATATGACGGCAATGCGTAATGCCGGCATAATAAGGTTTATACGGCGTCAATAATTAACTTAAAAGGTTAAAACGAGGAAAAAATTATGGGACAATATGGAATGGTATTGGATTTAAATAAATGTCTTGGGTGTCAGACCTGCGTCGTCGCCTGCGAAAATTTATGGACGAAGCATAAAGGCATGCACCATATGCACTGGAGAAACGTAGAAACAAGGCCCGGACACGGTTTTCCTAAAAATTGGGAAAATTACGGGGGCGGATGGAAGCCGGATTTTAAGGGCGATAAAAGAAAACCGCCTCTGGGAGCGCCGTCGCCTGGACTTAAAAAAGGAGAAATTCCTCACGCCGATGCTTACGGAAGCGCCGCAAGATACGATTATAAAAAAGGGCTTTTCGAGGGAGAAATGTACAGTAAAACCGCGGATAAAGTTACGGTTCCTCCCGAAGGAGAGCATCTTAACTGGGGCGCAAACTGGGACGAGGACATCGGACTCGGCGGCAATCCCGACGATAATTACTACTTTTATCTTCCGAGGCTCTGCAACCACTGCACCGATCCTGCATGCGTAGCCGCATGTCCGCGCCATGCCGTTTATAAAAGACAGGAAGACGGCATAGTCCTTATAGACCAGAAAAGATGCAGGGGATACAGGTTCTGCATGGAAGCATGTCCTTATAAAAAGATATTTTTCAACGAGATAACGAATACCTCGCAGAAATGCATTTTTTGCTTTCCAAGGGTCGGGAAGGGCGCGGCAAACGCCTGCGCCGCTCAATGTCCGGGAAGGGTTATGTTCGTCGGGTCGGTTGACGATAAGAACGGCAATATATACAGATTAGTCAACGAGTTTAAGGTAGCTTTACCGCTGCATCCGGAATACGGGACAAATCCGAATATATATTATATTCCGCCGCTAAGCCCGTTTAAGATAAACGAAGACGGTTCCCTTTCAAGCGAAACGAAGATACCTATAGAATATCTCGGTTCTCTATTCGGCGGCGTCGATAAGGTGAGTTATGCCCACGGCGTTTTATTGAAAGAGATAGAAAACGCAAGAAGAGGGATTAAATCCGAGCTTATCGATATGTTCGGACTTGAACAGAGGCAGTTATTCCAGCTGATTTATTCCAAGGGCGCCGCATTCGGAGCCGTTTACGAGAGGAAAGGATATTTGCATTTAAATAAAAAAGAGATTGCATCGATGAACAGGTATCTTTATAAAAAAACCCTTCCCGAGGCGCCGAAGTAATGCAAATGATGCAATCGATAAAAAGCTTAGAAGATTATAAATAATTAAAGGAGGCGCTGACAGATGAAAAACAGGAATTTTTTTTATTTTCTTTTTTTAATATTCTTTATGACTTCGTTTTATATATTTTTTTTATCTAAAGAAGCCAAAGCCGGGCAGATTTATGCGGTAAACGGCATAAATTTTACTGGCAGGGTTTTGCCCCTGTCCGCCGTATGGCATAAGATAAAACAAAAAACGGTTCCGTTGAATATTATGACGTATGCGACAAAGAAAGCGTATCTTAAAGCTATGACCGTAAACGGTTCGATATATTTCAGGTTGAAATGGTACGACCCCCATCCGGTTTTTAAAATAATATCGCCTAACCGATTCGTGGACGGCGCGGCGGTAGCTTTCCCTCTCTCCCAAGTAAAAGGCTATCTTCCCCCTATATGCATGGGGGGAAGCGGCTCCAAAAACGAAGTCGATATCTGGCACTGGAGGGCAAATTTTAAAAAAGGTTATGCCGAAAATTTAATCTCCGGCGGGATGGGGACCAATACGATTTCACCGGATAAATTTTTGCATCAGGATGCTAAGTGGAAAGACGGTTACTGGTACGTGGAATTTTCAAGACCCTTAAGCGACGGAAGCGGCACAATGCTTAAGCGGGGCAAGGTTTATTACATTGCTCTGGGCGTATGGAACGGGTTCGACCATGAGCGTGCTATGAAGAAATCGGTATCGTACTGGTTTCCGGTAAAAATTAATTAAAAAAATTTTAAGGTTTAGCCATATGGATAAAAATTTAAAAGAACAAACAGAATTAGCGGGGTTCAGGCTTATGTCCTACGGTTTTCTGCAGAGCGCATTTTCCTATCCGGACGATAAAATATATAGGAATATCTCCGGCAGCCCGCTGAAGTTTCTTAAAGAAAAAGACGAAAGATTTGAATTTTTCGGATATATTCCTCCAAAAGACGATATGGAGGTCGTCTATACATCGTATTTCGACAGCATATATAAAAAAGACGGCTGTTCCTTGAGGGAGGGGGAATATCTGGAAGAAAAATCCGGAATATCCAATCTTTTACTGGAGCTTAAAGGATTTTATAAAAATTTCGGATTAAATCTGCCATTGCAGGAATTACCCGATTTTATAGGCGTAGAGTTCGAATTTATGCAGTATCTTTCATATTTGTATTTAAAGTGCATCGAAGGCGGAGATATAGAAAAAATACCTTCGGTTCTTAATGCGCAAAACGATTTTTTAAACCGGCATCTTCATGCGTTCGTAATAAACGTTAAAGATAAATTAAGCGGGTTCCCCGGGCTTAAATTTTACAGTCAGGTTGCCGGTTTTGCGCAGGATTTTATCGAAACCGATATGCAGATATTGGAAGATGAAAAAGCCGCATTTTTAGAGAAAACGTTACCGGTTAATTAATTTAGCCGAAAACATTTAATTTAATTTTTATATTTTTTGACAAGGAGGTAAAGGGTGATGTCGAAAACGAAGTTTTTATTTATTTTTATTTTAACTTTAACCGCGGCAGGCTTAATTTTAAATTTTACGGCGGTTAATTCATTCTGTTACAAAGCTTCTAGCGCCTACGATGCAAAATGGGCGGGGGGCTTAAAGCCTCTTAATAATGCTCAGATAAAAAAAGCAAAAAAAATATTTTTAAATAATTGCGCTTCTTGCCACGGCACGAACAGGACGGGCATTATCGGTCCCGCGCTTTTACCGGAAACTCTCTCTTTTACGAAACTTTCGATGGTCGCAGGTTTTATAAAAAACGGCATTAAAGGAACGCCGATGCCTTCGTGGAAAGAGAAAATAAGCAATAAAGATATC
>JAJXZU010000077.1:0-4185 GCA_021779895.1 bacterium | reverse complement strand
GCTGTTTAATATCGACAATCTATTAAGAGATAAAGGATTGCGCCATAACTTCGAATTAAATATCTTTGCTCCCATGGAAACCCCCGGTCTGCGTCTGGGCGATAAAGCGTATAAACTGCTGAACCGGTTTTACGAAGACCTTAAAATCAATAAATATTTCGGCAAAAAAATAAAAAGATTCGAAAACGGCGCAGTCGTATTCGAAGACGATTCAAGGCTTGAAAGCGACCTTATTATTTTTGTTCCCGCCGGAAGCGCCCACGGTATATTTGCCGACTCGGAACTGCCGCTCACGGAAGCCGGATTCATAAAAACCGACGATTATTTAAGAGTGGATGGCTTAGAAAATATTTACGCGATAGGCGATTCGGCCAGCCTCGACGGACCTCCTTTCAGGGGAAAGCAGGGGCACGTCGCCGAGATGATGGCGGGTATCGCGGCTTACAATATAAACGAAAAAGAAGCCGGAACGAATAATTATAAAGGCTACAAAGAGCACGTGCATATTTTGTGCGTAATGGACAACGGCAAAGGCGCCGTTTACGTTAAAAGGGACGCTAAAAAGGAAACCGTAGTCGTTCTGCCTATAGTAGGGCATTGGCTTAAAAGGTTCTGGGGATGGTATTATAAAAACTCCAAATTAAACAGATTTCCGAGGATTCCCGGATTTTAAGCCAAGCCGGAATTAAGGCGGAACCGGAGCCGTTTTATTTATATATTTATTTATGAAACTAAAAACATACGATTTATTCCCGGCATTTTTTTCCTTCATTATCGACAACAAACTTAGAAGTTTGATAGAAAACATGGAAAAAAACGTCGATATTATGGGAGTAGAACGCGGAATGAAAATTTTAGAGGTTGGATGCGGCAGCGGTTTCGTCACCCCTTACCTGTCTAAAGCCGTCGGAAAGGAAGGATTCGTAATCTCGGTAGATATTCAAAAAAAGATGATAGAAAAAGCTAAAAGAAAAAGAGGATATCTGCAGAACGTCGATTTCAGGGCATCAAGCGTATCGGATTTAAGTTCGGTAGAGGACAGCTCTATAGATTTGACATTTTTATATTATTCGTTTCACGAGATTGACAAAAAGGAAGAAGCGGTAACCGAACTGCGACGGGTATTGAAATCCGGGGGCATATTATCTATTAAAGAGCCGAGATTCGAAGTCTCCGGCAAAGACAGGGAGTCGTATAAAAAGTTTATAACCGCGCAAGGTTTTGAGTATGCCGAAAGCCCCAGAAATTGCGATTTACTGGGATGCTATCTTAAATTCGTAAGGCTTTAATGCCCGCCGGATGCCCGCTTAATGCCTGTCGCCGCCGCCGGATTACCGTTTAAACTAGCCCGGATTTTTTTACTTCTTCGAGATACATCAAGGCGCCGGTATTCATTTCGAGAATATCGGAAAGAGTGGCGGAAGGGTTGATTTTTTTAAGAAACGCATCCGCCGAATTATAATCCGCCGCGTTATACGCATCCATAAATCCGGCTAATTCTCCCAATTTTCCTTTATGTTCGACGAGCGCTTCATAAATGACCGGGTCGATAGTTATTTTATCGAATAACGCTTTAATGGATATCCCAAGGGCGATGTTGACTAAAGAAAGCATTCCCGCCAAAAATGCTTTGTCGGCAAGACCTTTGTTTATATATTTTTTGCATATATCTTCCATCATCCTGCCTTTTATTACGGCGCTTTCCAATAGCGGGTCGGACCTGAAATCGCTTTTTTTGGAAGCGAGAACTATGGTAAGTATCCATCTGGAAACGTTATCGTATCCCAATAGCGCTATAGCCTGTTTTACGGAAGATATTTTTGCCATAAATTCGTAAGCCACCGAATTTATAAGCGTAAGCAGGCGGTATATAAGGTCGGGAGCCAGTTTAAAAAGCGATTCTATTTCTTCTATATCCGCATTGGACTGGAAGGAATTAAATATATTAAGCAGTATTACATAGTCGGAGTCTAAAGTAACCGAGGAAATTATTGAAGGCTTTTGAAAAAAATAGCCCTGAAACAAATCGAAGCCGAGGCTTTTGTAAAATTGGAAGTCTTCGTCCGCTTCTACTTTGGAAGATATTAATTTGGCTCCAAAGCCTTTCAGGAGCATAAGCATTTCCTTTATTTCGGCCTTTGAATATTGCTTGGAATCGAGCTTCACGTAATCCGCCGCTTCCAGAAGCGGTTCCCATGCTTCGTCGTATGCAAAATTATTTAAAGAAATTATAAATCCTTTGTTTTTAAAATCTTTAACGATAGAAACGGCATTATCGTCGATTGTGCTAGTTTCAAGTATTTCAAGCACGATTTTGTCTTTCGGCAGAAGCTCCATCATGCCTCTTTTTAAAATATCGGGAGTTACGTTTATAAATACCTGTTTATCGCCCATAAGGGTTTTAAGACCCATATCGTAAATATTTTCCAGCACGTTTGCGGTAGCGCTTAAATTATCCGATACCGATACCCCGGAGGAGTTTTCTTCGGCAGTGCTCCTGAACAGTATTTCGTATCCGAATATGCTTTTGTCGGCGGTTATAATAGGTTGTCTGCCGATAAAAATAGTTTTATTCATATTCTCCTCCGCTGTATATTATTTTAAACTGCGGCAATTTAAAACCCCACCTTTTATATTTTTATATAACACCGTTAATTTTTAGTCAATTAAAATCTTTATTAAATGCGCATAAAAATATTATAATAGTTTATCGCAATGCGGAATCAAATTTCCCGTTAAACAAATAACTATACGTAATAATTATAATTATATAGACAGGAGGCGTAATAATAATGGAAACAACGAAATTATTCTTTGAGTGCGAAAACTGCGGACAGCCGTTCGATATCGAAATAAACAGCGGAGATTTTAAACCCGCAAAAAAGGGCGGGCGCGAGAAAGGGGGCGATGCGGAGGCGGCGCGGGAATATATATATGAATTCAAAGGCGAATTTCATTGCTGCGGCAAAAACATAGAAATAAAAATAAGCGTCCTGCAATATCCGACAGGGGCGTATAAAAGGCACGACGTATATTGCAGGGGACTAAGAAATTTAAGGACGGGCGATAATTTTAATAAAATCATAAACGACGTATGCGCCTAAAATATATTAAAATAACCTAAAAAAACGGGAGGTAGGCGATAAAATGGAAAATGATTTGTCTAAAGAAAAAAATGAATTAGAAAAAGAAAAAGATGATTTAGAAAAGCAGGTCGCAGAAATTATCGGCAAGAAAGGAAACGATTTTTTTAATAAATTCAAAAAGGAAATCGAACTCGAAATCGAACTCGCGATTAAGAAATTTGCTTACGAAAAAATAGAAAAAAAGGAAAAGGAAAGCGATATCGACAATCTCAAAACCGATATTTTATCGTTAAGGGTGCTATTAAAATACGCGAATAAGAATGACTGACGGATTTCGGTTTCGTGCAACAACAAAACAGCTAAACCAAACATAACAAGCATAACTCCATCCTCGTTATTATTGCTTTTTAATAAAGCGGCAAGTATGTTCGTATTTATCTGCCGACGCAAAGGAAAAAAAGGAAAAAAATGCTTGACAGCACGCAGTCCGCGATATAACATTAATGAGGACTGTCAGATTAAATCTTAACGATTACGATTTATTTTATTCTTAAGATTTAACAATGCTTTACTCCGATATATAATTTTGAACGCTAATAGTAAATCCTATTTTGGCATCCCAATTTGCGTTGCTTCAAGCGGGAGGGCTTAATTAATAGTGCAAACTTACAAATATCCTACTAATGAAACCGCGACTGACAGCATAGAGTCAATTCAAGATTCAGGTAAACGTATCAGAGAAATAGCATCTATAACTGCTATGGCTACGTATGAATGGAAAACCTGCCTCGACTTTGGCACAGGAATTGGCAGAAACCTGAACGTACTTTATCATGCTAATAAAACAGTGCCCGACAGAAATATTATCGCATATGACATAGACGAAGCAAGGCTTTTATCGGCAAAAAATAACATGCGGTCGCAGAAAAATATAAAATTTTTGAGCGGCGATATTCAACAATTAGATGCCGCAATTGCAGAAAATTCTATCGACTGCATATTATGTTGCCAGGTTATCGGTCACACGACTACCTCTGAAACGCGCAAAATACTGGATTTTTTTTATAAAAAATTAGCTATTCGCGGCAAATTAATTATA
>JAJXZU010000186.1:0-4200 GCA_021779895.1 bacterium | reverse complement strand
GCTTATTTAATTCGGGTTTAATTTTGCCCTCAATCTCGGAGGTCATCTGCAATAATTCTCCGAAATTTGTTTTAACCGTTTCTATAAAACAAAACCTGTTGACTTTTACGTCTTTGCATACGATATTTAAATCGTTTCTTAAAAGGTCAACGACCGTTAAATGTTCTGCCCTTTCCTTTTTATCGTTTGCAAGAATTTCTTTTGCGTTAGGAATACCGGCGTCTATCGTTCCTTTAATAGGATAAGTAAAAATCTTTCCGCCGGATATGTTGATAAAAGTTTCGGGGGAAAACAAGACAAATTCTTGAATAGAATTCTTAAAATAAAGCTTATACTTAGACCTGCTATTATAAAATATTTCCTGCAAACCGAGATTAATCTTAACGGAGCTTTTAAAGGTTAAATTTACGAGATACGAATTACCAGCCTTTTCATGTTTAATAATATTATTGAAAGCTTTTTTATAAACTTCGAACGGGACCGGATTTTTTTGGATTTTGAATTCGTTTTTATCCGTTATATTATGCGCATAGCCTGTATAATTGCTGGCGCCGTCTATGAAATATTTTACGCATGAGTCTCGAGTCTCCGATAATTCCATAATAACGGGAAACTTCATCTCAAAATCTACAATGAAAAAAAACTTGATTCCATTTTCCCCGTAAAAATTCATTTTTTCTATGAAATTAGAATATAAAATCATATTGGTTAAGATTAGGTAAATCGCCTTTTATAGCGAACGGACTAAAATACTACGTCGCAAATATCGATAGTAATATCTTCCGGTTCGAGCATTGCGTTTATCAGGGATATTTTTTGAAAGCGGCTCAGGTCGCCTATAGAAACCTTTTTTTCTATTATCTCGCCGTTTTCTAAAAGATGGCGCCTTTTCAGCCCGTTTAAAAGACAAGTATCGGGTGTAATCCATTTCCCCCCGTCAAACAAAATTATATTAGAAAAAGAGGTATCGGTTAATAGACCCTCTTTTACAAAAAGAACATCTGATAAATCGTCGGTTTCCGCTAAGCATGAATCTATAAATGTTCTGTCTTGATATTTAAACTCATAATTAAACGGCTTATCTTGGGAAGAAAAACATGGAGAGTCTAAATCGATAATTTTTAATCTTTTGATTATTCTTTTAATATAAGGCGTAATTTCGATATTTTCAATACGGTCGGAATAGGTCAGTCTGCATTTATAAATGCCGGGTTTATATTTGCCTGGTTTCGGCAAAGAAGAATTAAGGTCTATTGCGGGATTAAAGCCGAAAAAATGATTTATAGTATCATTAATTCTCTTATTGTGACTGCCGATAAGTTCATAATGCCCGTCGGCTAACTTAATAGTATCGATGAAACGAAGCATATACATTAATGAAATTTTGCCAATATGGTTTCGCGTAAAAATTGGGTAAACTTATTATACCATAAAAATTAATTTTTCTCCGGGACCTTAAACACATCCCTCCGCCGCTTGAAAAAGCATCAAATTATGATAGTATTAAGATAAAAATAAAGTAATATAATTTAGTAAAAACTCAAATTGGAAAATCAAATAAATATTGTAGGAGCCGGACCCGCGGGTTTAACGGCGGCAATAGTTCTGGCAAAACATGGATATAAGCCTACGGTTTATGAAATGTCGCCTGACGTCGGGCATAGAATGAGCGGCGATTTTCAAGGGTTGGAAAATTGGAGCATGGATAAAGACATTATCGCGCTTATTATGGAATTAGGCATAGATGTTAATTTTTTATGCATTCCTTATTACGGAGGCGATATATACGCTCCAAAAATAGCTCCGCTTAAAATAGAGTCCGAAAGGCCTATTTTCTATCTTGTGAAAAGAGGCGCCGAAAACGGTTCTATTGATAACGGTCTCAAAGAACAGGCTGTTTATTTTGGGGTAAAAATAGTTTTTAATCGCCGCATAGAATCTGTTGATGGAAAAACCATAATAGCCGAAGGACCAAAAAGGGCCGGTTTTATAGCGGCAGGCATAACATTCGATACCGAAACGAATGACTGTGCGGTCGTGATTTTTAATGATGAAATCGCGCCTAAGGGCTATGCCTATCTTCTCATAAATAAAGGTTTTGGAACTATGGCTGCGGTTATTTACAAAGATTTTAAAAATACAAAAAAATATTTCAAAAATTTGGTCAATTTTTTTCAAAATGAAAAAAATATCGATATAAAAAACGAAAAAAAATTCGGCGGGTTCGGAAATTTCTTCATTAGAAATGTCAATGCTTCCGGTAAAAAGATATATGTCGGGGAATCGGCCGGGTTTCAGGACTATCTCTGGGGGTTCGGATTGAGATATGCGATTGTGTCCGGATATCTGGCGGCAATGAGTATAATTACAGGTTCTGATTATGATTCCCTTTGTAAAAAAGAGATTAAACCGATGTTGGAAACATCTCTTGTTAACAGATATCTGATAGAAAAATTCGGAGATTTTGGATATAGATACATAGCCAAAAAGTTTGCGAAGGGAAATCCGTGTAATTTTCTTAAGCGAAATTATAATCCGTCTTTTTTAAAAAGCTTAATTTTACCTATTGCGAAAAGCAGGCATAAAATCCATGAAAATATATAATTTTTCGGTAAAAACCGCTAAAAGAAGCGAATTAATAAACATTACAAAAACAATAGAGGATTTTATTTTTAAATACGGCAACACCGACGGACTCTGTTTGGTTTATTCTCCCCACACGACTACCGGCATTATTATTAACGAAGCATACGACCCCGATGTTGCTTTCGATATAAATCATTTTTTAGATAATTTGGCGCCTAAAAATAATAATTACCGTCATGCCGAAGGAAATTCCGATGCCCACATAAAAGCGGCGGTAATAGGCAATTCAAGGATACTGCCTTATTCCGGCAATAAATTAAATCTCGGAAGATGGGAAGGAATTTTCCTTTGCGAATTTGACGGACCCAGACAGAGGAATATAAACTTAATTTTAATATAAAAATTAATCAACAGCATTCGGCAGACGATGAACCGCCACAATCGCATGAAGGCTCGCCGCCGGTGAGCATACCGTTTATTATACCGCTTGCGCATCCAACGCCTGACTTTACGCTGATAGCGCCGTATCTGCAGTTAAGGGCGCAGGCGCCGCATTCCATGCATAAATCTTTATCGGCAACGCCTACCTTTTTATTTTTAAGTTGAAATACTCCATGGGGACATACGTCTATGCATATAAGACAATTAGTGCATTTTTCGGCAAAAAATTTAAGGCTCGATACGTTCTTAATATATTTCATATAACCGCCAATTTATGAAGTTTATAAATTATCAACAAAACAATAGATAAAGCAGCAGATATTAAATAAACCGGCAAGGCTATTTTTAATTCCTTTTTTACGCCGGACATGCTTGTAAATGTCGTAGAACCCGTAAATTGCAATGCTAAATACGAACTTGCCATGGGAAAGAAAAGAACCGCTACGGTAAAAATTAAAATATTTTTTTGCTCTGGCAAATTGAATAAAAAAATTACAAGCAAGGTCAGCAATATTCCTGTTATCCAGCCTTTTAAGGCAAATGAACGAAAAGGTATAAAAGGAAGAAGAACGGGGGTTATAAACGAACCTGCTATAATACTCGCAAGTCCAAGCAATAGAAAAGGTTCTCCGTAAACCCATGCGCTTTTAAATAAAATACCTTTAGGCTGAATTCCGAAAAACAAAAGCGCAATAATTGCAAAAATTATAAATTTGCTTATTGCCGGAATAATTTCTCTTGGCGTAAGAATAAGCCTGTCAAGCATAGAAAATTTAATTTTCCTCATTTCAGGAGTTTTTCTTTTGCCGGAATTTAAATAAGTTTTAATGTCTTTCGCATATACGGGCCCAAAATAAATCTTAAACCCCGTCTGCTTAAAAATAATATCCGCATTAACCCCCGCCGCGCCGAGCTGAGGTAATATTATACGCCGGTGATTTAAAAAATTTCCAAGTTTAACCCTGCCTATTCGCTTAACAAGCTCTTCGGCGCCGAACGTGCCCTTTCCGGCGGCGCACCATACGTTTATGCCTTTAGTATCTAGTACCAATATCCATACGTTTAAACCCTTCAGCGCTTTTCTAAGAATATCGAAACTTAATTTATAATTTGCGCTTACAAACACCTCGGAATTCGCGTCCGGTTCGCCGACAGCATACATCCCCGGTTTAA
>JAJXZU010000050.1:0-16897 GCA_021779895.1 bacterium | reverse complement strand
CGTGAGGATTTAAAGCCGATGGAGCTTGCTCAAAGTTATAAAAAGCTTCAAGACGGCGGAATGAGCACTAGAGATATCGCAGAGTTAGTCAAAAAATCCCAGGCGCATATAGTCAATACCCTTAGAATCCTCACGCTTGACGATGATTTAAAAGATAAATTGATTAAGGAAGGGTTATCTCCTTCTAAAGCCGTCGAATATTCCAAGTTGACCGAGCCTGCCAAGAAGGATGTAGATATTAAAACTATAAAAAGAGATGAATTAAGAAATATTAGAAAGGGCGGTGAAGCGCCGAAAAAAAGAAACGCGATTCCTATAACTTCGCCATACAAACCAGATATAGATGCGTTTATAGAGGAATTTAATTCAAAGAGCGGAAATATCAGGCTTGCCAAAGAAAAATCGGGTATAACCATATTTTCCGCGGACAGGAAGATTCTTTTCGATATCGTATATGACCTTAAGAAAAAATATTGCAAATAAGGAGGTTAATCATGAAGATAAAATTAATTAATCTCGGCCGCGATGTTTTAGACCCGCTTTATAATATAAAACTCGGAGATGTCGTTACGGATATCTGGGCGGCGGCTTATCTCGGTATAACCTTATGTAAATTAAGAAAATTAATGAGGGACGGAAAAATACCGTTTTACCATATCGGTTCAAAGAAATCCGGTATGTTTCTGTTCAAAAAGAAGGACTTAAACAGGTATAAGGACAAGATAAAGATAAAATCTAAAAACTTAGAGAGGTGCTTATGAACCCGCTGGACAATTTATTTTATGCGCTTGAAAACGCGAACGAACTTTTTACTTTCTGCGAACAGACTTATAATGATAAAAGAATCAAAGAACTTCGCAAAAGATACAAGGAAATTATAATTGAAATTAGAAATATAAATAATGAATTAAAAGAAAAAGAGGAAGCGGTTCATCATAGTTTTATCGATAAAGAAATATTCAGAGTCGGAATAAATAAATAATTAATTTCGAAATTAATTATTTTTGCTTTTTTTATTCTGTTTTGATATAATTAAAAAGAATTAATATTAATAAAAGGGGTATAAAATGGAACTCAGAATAGAGCCTGACAGATTTGAGCTAATTTTAGGCATATGTCCGGATGCCGTTAGCACCGGTTTCATACCGGCAAAGATAAAATGGGCGGATGAAGGAGAAATTAAAAACTCTTTGACGAGGGATATTTCTTTTGACACTACAAGGGCTTACGGAAAAACGCTAATAAAGGTTAAAGATTTTCAAAATATAAATTTTTCGGCGGGAATATATATTACCTTTGCTTCAAAAATAGAAGATTTTCCAGACAAAGAAACTGCGATTTTAGCAGATAGGCTCAGAAAGGAAGGCTTCCTTTCTGATTTTAAAATCAAGGGCTATAGAAGCGGGGGTTATGTTTTAAATAAGATAGATTCAATAGATGCTAAAAAAATCCTCGGTTACGAAGCGAAAGACAAACTAATTTATGATTTAGTTAAGGAAGGCAAGGGCGAGAAAGCGAAAAACCTTGCCAACGTATCGGAAGAAAAAATCAAGAAAACGAATGCCGAACTTGAAGTTCAAAGAATGAACTATATAGACGTCATTGAGAATGGCGAGAACATCGATGTCAAGTTCAGGGTTTTTTTATGCGACTCGGACGAGGAAGATAATTTCAACATGAAACGCTTCGAGAAATTTCTAACTGAATTTAAAGAAAAATTTAAAATAGAGGAAAGGGAGAGCTATCTAAGTAAAGGCGGTGAAGAAAAAAAGAGCAAAATTTTCGTCTTTAAAAAGGATGAAAATATTTTAAAAGATTTACTTCAGTTTAAATCCAAAGATGAAGCGCTTATAGAAGGATTCAAATTAGAACTCGAAAAGGGCAGGCAGGGATATGGAAGAGAATAATAAATATAAGCGAGCTAACGATATATATTTCGATTTATATTTACAGGATAAAGTCGAAAAAAGAATCTGGCAGAAGGTTGCCCTTGCGGCGATTGCCGCCGTAGTGCTTCTGTCTATAACGCTTGTTATCGTAATGCCATTAAAAAAGATAGTGCCTATCGTGGTAAACGTAAATAAACTCGGCAAGCCTAAGGTATCTCGAGTCTTAATAAAAAATTATACGGTAAATAAGGCAGCAAAGGAATATTTCGTCGGCAGATGGATCCACTGGATGTTTGACATAAATACAAATAAAAAAGTACTTTATAACCGCATAGAAAAGGGTTATTTGTTTTTAACCGCTAAAGGTATTAATTTTTACAAGTCTTATTTTACCGTCAACAATCCGTTTACTTGGCTTAAAAAAAATCCAAATATGACGGTGCATTATCAGATTCAGTCTTTTAATTTTATAGACCCTAAAATAATTCAAGTAAATACCGTTAAGAACACTTATAGCCCCGACGGAACGATATCTAAAACTGAATACGTCAATTTCATAGTGCATTTAGAACTTACGCCGCCTAAATCTACTAAAGTTATAGAAACGAATCCGCTCGGTATTTATATAAGCGAATTCAGCGTTAACAAAAAAATATAACGGGAGAAAAGTATGAAAAAATATCTTTTAATTCTCATCTTTGTTTTTTGTATTATTCCGGGACGGGCTTTTGCGATTGGGCACGTGGCTCATTTTATGTATAATTCGGATAAAATATATAAGATTTATTGCCGTCCTGGATTTTTGACCGATTTAGAGGTTAAAAGCCCAATAGAAGCTTTCGTTCTCGGAGACACGGTAAGATGGATGAGCGCTAAAGTGGGAACGAATATATTCGTTAAACCGGTATTGAATCATATTTCTACGAGTGCGACGCTTATAACAAGCAGACAAACCTATCAGTTTCAACTTATATCTTCTAAAACAAAATATTATCAACTCGTAAAATTCAGCCTGCCGGCAGATATGGTTATGTTCAAAAAGCCGAAAACGACTTTTACCGTGGCTAAACATACCCAAAATAAAAGGCTCCTTGTTAAAACCCTTGATAAAATGAATTTTAATTTTACCGTGAGCGGGGATAAATCTTTAAAGCCGGTTCAAGTTTTTGCGTATAACGGTTTTACATACCTTGAAATGCAAAAAAAATTACAGTCGGAACCGGTATTCTTCATAGTCAGGAATGGACAGCTCGCGCTTGTAAATTATGTTGTTCGCGGCAGATATATTATCGTTGAAAGACGCTTTAAAAAAGGCGCCCTCAAACTCGGAAACAAAGAGGCCTTTATTTATTTAGGTTCTGCCCGCTCAGCGGGAAACTACGGGTGGTAAAATGGAAGCAGAAAAAGAAACTCAAAAACCGGACGAACCGCAAAATGAAACTACCGCGGCCGAAAAGACAAATCCGCCGGATTTTAAAAAACCGACCGAAAACAGGGAAAAAATATTCAAGAAGCTTCGTAAAGAATTTATAAGCAAGAAAATAGGTTTATACGTGTTCGTAAGCGTTATCGCCCTGACGGCTATAATTATCATTATCTTAAACCGCATCGACGGACATAAAAAGACTAATAACATAAAAAAAGCGGTACTTCAGCAGCCCGAAACTAAAGGGCAACTCAAGAAGCAGAAAAAAAATATGAATCAGATGCTTAATCTTCCGCCGATTAACGGGACGCCCAATACGAATACGCCCAATATACCGGCAGTTCCTTCTTTAAGCGAAATTCCTAAAGTAAAAGCCGCTATAACTAAAATAAAAAGCAATATCGGGCAGCCAGGGTCGCCTAAAATGTCTTTAAGAGAAAAATTAAGGCTTAAGGCGCTCGTTTCGCCTATCATTACTACAGGGCAGTCTAATGCGAGTTCGCCGCTTGCGGCACTATCTTCCCAGATTGCCGCTTTAAAAAATATTAAGCCGTTTAATCCTGCCGCGGCCTTAAGCAAAATTCCGCAGTTGCAGGAAAAAACATTAAAAGAACAGGGTCTTGTCGGTTTGCAAAAAACTAACCCAAATCAGGGCTTTTTAGCGACGCAAAAGCAAAACAAAACGGTTTTTACGAAGGTCGAAAGACCCGCAAAGCCGGTAAGTCTTTATGAAGTTGAAGAAGGGACTATCATTCCCGCCGTGCTTATGACGAAAATAGATTCGAACCTGCCGGGGATGATAAAGGCGCAAGTGGCGCAAAATGTCTATTCTTATAACGGCCAGTATCTCGAGATACCAAAAGGTTCTTTTATTATAGGCATGTATTCTTCCCAGATAGCGGCAAATCAGTCGAGGCTCTTGGTTGCTTTTAACATTCTCGAACTTCCTAACGGGGAACAGGTCAACCTGATGGGCGCCGAAGGAGCAAACGGCGTGGGGGAAGCGGGCTTTCATGATTTAGTCAATACGCATTTCTGGCAGATGTTTGGAACGAGCTTATTGCTGTCGATAATTAACGTAGGGTCGCAGATGTATGGGTATAATTCAGGGAGTATGGGAAGTTCTGCTTACGGAACTTCCGCGCCTGTAACATCAAGCGGAGTTCTTTTAGAAGGCGGTTCGCAGGCGCTATCGACGACGGGACAGAATATCCTGCAAAAATACGCTAATATTCCACCTACGATAATAATAAGGCAAGGATATAGATTCAATGTGTTTGTTTCAAAAAATATGGTAATAAAACCGTATAAGAATTAAAATTTATGTTATAATTAAAAAACTGGAGACGGTTTATATGAAAAAACCGATAAGCGGCTTATCATTGATTTTAATTTTTGTTTTAATATTTCTGCCTGAGACTGCAAGCGCGCAAATAACGACATTTAATCCTACCGCATACGCCGAACAGATTTTGCAGTATGCGCAGGAATATTCCACCGAGGTAAACACATATTTATCGCATGTTACGCAACTCATGCAGTATGCGCAGCAACTTGAAAATATGCAAAATCTTACGAGTTTTATCTCTTCGAAATTTAATCTGCCGCTTGGACAGGCGCAGCAACTGGCAACGAGCCTGTCGAATATTAATATGAACATAGGTCAGATAGAATCGCAATTTAATAATATAAATTCGCCGAACTATAATGCCCAGCTCGGGCAGTTTATAGCTAATTTCAGAAGCCAGTTCGGAGGATATAATTCGGGGACGGCTATTAATCCGCTTTTAACGAGTACCTCTAATTTAGGATATAATTCCGCTCTATTGCAAAATTATTCGAATGTCCAGAATACTAACGCTCAGACTGCCGCAATGGCGCAATTGGCGCAGACGAACAATAATCAAATAATGGGCAATATACAGAAACTTCAAAAAACGCTTGACGGAGCAAAAGGGGAAGTGCAGGCTACGCAGGCTATGGGTCAAATAGAAGCACAGATAGCGGCGGAAATGGCGACGCAAAATAATCTGATGGCTCAGTTAGCGAAAAATATAGCGACTAATTCAGCAATGAAAACGAGCTTAAAGCAGGCACAGTCTGAGAATTCTATATTAACGGGAAGTATGACCGCACCCTCGCCGAACTCGGCGGACACGAATGCTCTCGGAACCACGCCGAATACTCCAGACGGGTTCGGGAATTATCCGGCGGCAAGCGGATTTAACGCCGTAAAGCCGTAAATAAAGCTTAAGAGAATAACGACCTTTAATTGGGAGGAATTATGAAGAAATTAGGTTTTTTGGTTTTATTTATTGCGGTAATAGGATTAGGATTTGCGTTGTCCGGGTGCGCTAAAAACAATGGAACAGTATTTTCTAAAGCGTGGGCGACAAAAGAGCTTAATAAGGCCTTATCGGAAGAAAACGTGGTTATAGGGAAAGGGTTTTATAATTATTTTAATGTTTATAATATTTCTATACTAAAAGAAAAACCGATGCCGGTTTCCTTTAGTAATTTCAGTAAAATGGGTATAGCTTCTGCAAATATATTAAAGCATTTTATTAATAAGCCTGCCGGTTATTTTAGTGGACACGTCGATATTTGCAGGCCAAAGTATGGAACGAGATTCGGAAGGAAGATTTATGGATGCACCTATACTATGGTTTTTCATCCTTCAGGAGACTATATAAAATTATTCAATTTTATAACTTTAAATAATAAAGTGACGCTACCTTTGAATATTCCGCCATATATACATAAACGATATTCAACGAAACACGCGGGTATCGCATTTAAAAAAGATAAAAAAACCGGAGTATGGAAGCCTGTCGCATTTGATTTTAATCCATACGGCTCGCCTGCATATAAGTAATATAAGCGATATATGCCCGTTTTACGGGCATATATTTTTGCTTTTCTTATTCTGTTTTGATATAATTAAAAAGAATTAATATTAATAAAATATACAATTAAGGTGGAATATTTATGAATAATAAGTCAATAATACTACCTATTTTAACTTTGTCTTTATTTTTCTTCACATTAATTCTGGTTTTTTCGGGTCATATTGTGAATGCAAACGCCGCGAATGCAAGCAGTTCAAACACTAATGTAGCCATGTGTTACAGTGAAGCCGCTAGGCTGCCACAGTCTCAAAGGGAAAGTTTTGCAGCAAGTTGTATTGCAAAATCAACCCCTGTATGGAGTGCTCTTCAAGCTAAGCAAGCATCTACCGCCGTGTTTAACGGTTACGGCATGCTCGGAAGTATTCAGACAGCTATTATCACCGCTGGACCGAAACTTGCAGGCAGACTTAGTAACGTATCGGGACAGATATTCGGGATACTTACGGTTTTGGCCTTTATCTGGCTTGTGATGCCTATGTGGTTTAAAGGTATGGACATTGGCGCCGTCGTGATGTTCTGGGTTAAGGTTTTAGTATTATACGGCATGCTCAGGGAATATAATTATTTCTGGAACGAAGGGGTAGTAGGGTTTTTTATATATCTTACAAAGACCGTAACCGGAGGCGAAAATCTTTTACCGGTTTTAGTAAACAATTTCGTGGGCGTTCTAAACGATATGCAACTCCAAGTCGGAGGCGGGTGGTGGGCAAAAGTAATGGGAACTCTGAACGGAAAGATACTTCTTCTCGGCATCGAGGAGATTATAGTCGCAATCAGTTTTCTTGTGAGTATCGGAACGGTTTTTTTAGTCGAGATTTATATCGTAATAGCGCTTGTTACCGGCTATATTTTTATTCCATTCGCGGTGATAAAGCAAGGGGAGTTTTTATTTAACGGCTGGCTTAAATTTCTTATATCTTCGGCTTTCAGCTATTTTTTGGTTTCACTTATCGTTACGCTGTTTTCTACGATTCTGCCTCAAATACCGTCTCATTACGCAAGTTGGAGTTCAAGCATGGTCAATGAAATGCTTTGGATAGGGGTGTTGGCGATGTTTGCATATATTATAATGAAAATCCCCTCTTTAGCCGGCGAAATAATCTCGGGGACTCCTAATATATCGGTAGGCGGAGCCGTCGCAGGGGCGGTAGGAGCCATAAGCATTATGACCGGTATAGGAAGAGCGGGTGCGGCCGCGGCGCCTAGCGTTAGAGCGGCGGGTTCCAGAGCAAGCGAAGGGGCAGATAAATATTTAACCGCACATTCCGGGAAATATAGAAAAGTAAAAGATTTTGCGAAAAAAGCCAACAGATTCGGTAAAAGCGAATGAGAAACTTAAAAATAATTTTAATTGTTTTTGTTTTATCTTTTTTATCTCATAGCGCCGCCGCAAGCGGCGCTAATATCGGTTTTTCTTACGCGGCGCATTATTATAAGATTCCAAAGAGGCTTCTATATGCGATATGCTACGTTGAGTCCGGCTTTCATTTTTACGCGCTTGATATCGACGGATATCCGGTTCTGTCTAATAATTTCGGATACAGTTTCGACATAGGCAAGTATTTTATAAACCGCGGTTATTCTGTGGATGTAGGATTAATGCAGGTTAATTATAACATTTGGGGAAAAAGACTGAAATTAAGTTTAAAAAAGCTTTTAATTACGCAAAACAACATCATGGCGGGGGCATATATCTTAAGGCATTATTATAGTCGAACGGGCAATATCTGGGAGGCGGTAGGAAGGTATCATTCAGGCGATCCCGATAGAGCTTATCGTTACGAAATTAAAGTTTACGAGGCATATAAAGCGTTGGCGTGATAAGCCGCTTATCAAATTTTAAATAATAAAATAGCATTAATATTAATAAAGGCTGGATTTATGAAGACGGAAACGCATAACTTTTTTAATATCGGGGTTTTAACGCTTGCCGGAACTTTATTTACGCATCCGAATTATTCATTGATTTCGGCCATCCTTATTACTTCTCCGGCAAACCGCATTATAGATAAATACGGGCATGAAAATAAGGAAATAGAAACTATCCGCCGGCTTGGACCGTTTAAAATAAAAAAGAAAATCGTGATACCGGTAAGGACTAACAAAATGCACAGCCCTTTAAGGGCATTATTCTGGGGATTTATTCCCGCATTAGTTCTTTTTATAGCGGTATATTGCCTAAGAAATTATTTCGCCTTTTTATTTATCCCCTACTTCATTCTCATTCAGGGGCTTTTATCGGGGGAACTTCATTTACTATTAGATTTACCGACCGAAGGAGGAATTTTTATAAATAAAAAAAGGTTCTCTTTCGGTCATTTCGCTTACGATAATCCGCTACTTAATTTTTCGGCTGTCTTAATAGGATTACTTTTAATATACGTATCTTTCGGAGGAACTTATGAAAAAGCTTATTACACTTTTAAGCATATTATTTATATTTTTAGGCATATCTAAAACTTACGCATGTTCGCCGTCTTTTCCGGCGCTGTGGCCACCATCTATAACGAGCACTTTATCAACGGACCATTCCGTATCTATTACATGGTCTATGAGTCTGCCTTTTGTGGGAGATATAACGGCATATAGGATTTATTTGAACGGTAATTTAGTGCATACTATATCTCCCAATATAACGAGTTTAATGTTTGAACCCGCTGGACACGGAGCTTATTCCGTTCAGGGGTTACAACCCGATACCGTTTACAATGAAGCCGTGGGGGTCGTTTTTGCGATACCGGTCGGCTGCGGCATCACTTGGAACGTGGAGATGAAATCAAGCGCAAACATAAGGACGCAAAAGGCTAATTGGCTACAGAATGCGCAAAACGGCGAAGAAGCCGTATCAAACGGCTATCAGGTATCGAAGCCGCATTCGCCTGTAGTAAGAGTATCAGATATAACGGAAACCTCCGCCGATGTTTCGTATGACATTTCTAACGCTTATAATAATACAGATTTTACTCAGAAAAATTATCAGGTAACGCGATTTGTCGTGGTCGCAAAAGACGTATGTTCGCCGGATGCTTTTTCTGCATATGCTTCTAACTATGCTTTCTATAGCGAAGAAAAGGGTTATTATATGGAAAGCAAATACGACTGTAAACCGGAAAGATATATATATTACACAGGCACGGGACGAAATAAAACCGAACACGCCGGTGAAAAATATAAATACAATATTTCAAGCCCGGAAGTAAAAAAAACGATAAATTTAAGCGGAACGACAGGAATTATAAAGTTAAACCTTATAAGCAATACGCCGTATGTAATTTACGGATACGATGTAAATTCTAACGGCGATGAATCTAATATCTCCGCTCCTATAGAGTTCTTAACGCCCGAGCCGGTCACAAAGGAAAAATAATTATGGATGCCAGATACGATGTTAATCTAAATAAAAGCAGAAATTACCTAAAGATAGCGGTTATATTTATTTTAGCGCCGTTAATCTCATTAGAAACCTTCGGATTTTACGTGGCTAAGTCTTTAAACTTTACTCCTAAATTAGGCGAATGGTATTTTCCGTTAACGCCCTTACGCTGGATTAACGTATATGTTTTTAAAGACCATTATATCCCAATTTATCATTATCTTTTAAAGGGATTTTTTTACGGTGCGATAAGTTATATGGTCTCCGGCGTATTAGGACTATTCATAATAGGGCTTACGGCGAAAGTAAAGCCGTATTCAGGATTATCGCACTTTGCGGACGAAAAGGAAGTCGAAGAAGCGGGACTTTTCAAAGAGGAAGGAGTTTATATAGGCAGATATATTATCGAAAAGCCGTATAAACTCTTCCCTGTTTTAAAAAAGAAAGTTTCGAGGTATTTAAAATACGATTTACCGACGCACGTGATAATGTTTGCGCCGACGCGTTCGGGAAAGGGCGTAGGTTTCGTAATTCCTAATCTGTTATCGTGGAAACATTCCATGATAGTAAACGATATCAAAGGCGAGAATTACGAAATTACCGCAGGCTTTCGCGCTAAAGAGCTCGGACAAAAGATTTATTATTTTAACCCCACTAAACTTAAGACCGACTGCTATAATCCTCTCGATGCCGTGAGGGCAGGAACCTCGGAGGCCATTAAAGATGCCCAATCCCTCGCAGAAATTATTATACACAGCAAATCGGAAAAGGGCGGAGATGGAGATTCGCACTGGACGGATACCGCCGAAGCGCTTTTAACAGGATTAATTTTACATGTCGCCCATCATTTCGGCAAGGGCAATAAAAGCCGTTCCATAGGAGGTATTTACAGGCTTATAACGAGCCCTGAAAAACCTATATTAGACATACTCGAGGATATCTCGAAAAACAGCGAACACGAAATAGCGAGAAGAAAGGTTAAGACCGTCCTTGAGAAACCGGAAAAAGAAAGGGACAGCGTTATTTCTTCTATGATAAGGTTTTTGGAATTATGGGCGGACCCGATAGTGGACGCCGCTACAAGTAAATCGTCTTTTTCGATAGAAGAAATAAGAAGAAAAGCAACGACAGTTTATTTGGTTATGCCGCCGTCAGATATTAAAAGGCTTAAACTTCTAATAAGGATAATAATAACGCAGTTCGTAAGACAGTTAGGCGAAAGAATGCCTGAAGATATTCTTGCTACAGACGGATACGATCCAGTGCCCGTGTGTTTAATGATAGACGAGTTTCCCGCTTTAGACAAGCTTGAAGCCGTTGAAGAATCTATACCCGTTATAGCGGGCTATAGAGTTAAATATCTTTTGATTACGCAGAGTTTAAATCAGTTGGATAAGGTGTACGGTAAAGACAACGCTATCTTAGATAACTGCCAGGTCAAAATAACCTATGCGGCAAATGACCCTGCTACGGCCGAAAAGATTTCCAAACTTCTCGGCGAAACGGTTATTTTAAGGTCGTCGACGAGCCTTTCTGGAAACAGGATGAGCGCTATTATGTCTAATAATTCTTTCAGCGCGAACGAACAGGAAAGAAGTCTTTTGACTCCAGGACAAATATTGCAACTGCCGCACAAGCAGAGTATTGTCGTTTTGGCAGAACACCCGCCTATACTGGCGGAAAAAATATTTTATTACAAGGATAAGCTCTTTAGGGACAAAATAAATTGGAAAATGCCGGAAATAAAAGAAGAACTTGTTATCGAAAATTACATAAAAGGCGCACCGTCAAGAATTAAAGAATCGGATTTGGAACTCTTAAAACAGTTAAGGGAAGATACTAAGGCCGAGATTAAAATAAAAGGGAAAAAGTAGTATATTTTTTTTGCCTTTTGTATTCTGTTTTGATATAATTAAAAAGAATTAATATTAATAAAATATAAATAAAATTATGAATCTTACGGAAAAAGAAAAAGCGGCGATAATTGCGACTACTATTTACGAGCAATACGGAGGAAAGGAATTTTCCTTAGTAACAGGCGCTAAGAAATTTCAATATTTAAAAGGAGGTGGTTTGATATTTGAGATAGGCAGTAACGAAAAAGGCGTTAAATGGGTAGAAACTAAGTTAAATGCCGAAGATTTATACAACGTAAGGTTTTTTAATCGAGCAGGCGAAGTATTAGCGGAAGAAAAGGATGTTTTTGTTGAACAGTTGCACGACACATTTCAACAAAATACGCATCTTTATGCGAGTTTATTACCTAAAGAAAACGAATCTAAAATTAACTTTAAAGGAGGCAACACAATGAAAGCAACGACTATTATGGCGGGTACTACAGGGCTGGAAATTAAAGCCGGAGAAAGCAAAGGAATGATTAAAGAAGGAGAAAAAGGCGATTACGAAGTAAAAAAAGGGGAAATTTACCTGAGGTTATTCGAACATCCTGGAAAAGACGGAAAAAACCAGAAAGAAAGCTACGGCAATAGCATTATAAAACTAAGTCCGCAGGAGGCGCATAAAATTGCCGGAGCGCTGAAAGCGGCAACGGAAATCCATGAAGCGAAACAATCGCTATATCCTGTTTCGCCTCATAAGTTCACAAAAGACGGGAAAACAACGGAAACGGTTATCGCTGTATCTAAAGACACTTATAAAGACAAGCAAGGCAACGATAAGGAAGCTTTTGTTATTAGTATCGGCAAGGGCGAAGAAAACTCGAAAGCAAACGAAAAAGCGTGGCTGAAGGTAAACATGTCGAAAGACGACGCCTTATACATAAGCGACTTCACTAAAGCCCTTGCGGTAGAGCAGTCTTACGAAAACAGCAAAAAAGTCGAAAAGACGCAGTCTCAGGGGGCGGAAAGGTAAGGGTAATGATTACCTACGAAATCCTTAATAATCTCTTAAAACCTATCGCGCCACTGACGCAGGATAGAGATATTCAGGAAATCATGATTAATGCCGGCGATAATATCTGGATAGAAAAAGCCGGCGTTATGACTAAAACACAGATTAAAATCGATGAGAAGGTTTTATTAAATGCCATTATGGTTATGAATTTCGCTAATAACAAAGAAGGTAAGGGTTCGCCGATTATCGAAGGAATACTGCCGGACGGTTCGAGGGTGGGAGGCGCAATCCCACCCGTTTCTAAAACAGCGTGTTTATCAATAAGAAAGTTTACGAAGGTTAAAAAGGATTTGAATGATTACGGCATAGCTGGAATAGGCGAAAAAGCAATAGAACAAAAAGCGAACAAACCCGATAACTTAAAAGATTATCTGATAGAAACGATAAGGTCTAATAAAAACATAATAGTTAGCGGCGGAACGAGTTCGGGTAAAACTACTTTTTTTAATGTTTTACTTAAATATTTAGATAACAACGACAGAGTTATAACTATCGAGGATATATTCGAGCTTGAGGTAAACGTGCCGAATAAGGTCGCCTTAAGTGCGGCGAAATACGAAAATTACGACATAAGTATAAACGACTTGGTTAAATTAAGTTTAAGAATGCGTCCTGACAAAATAATATTGGGAGAGATCAGGGGAGCGGCCGGATTCGATTTGATGTGGGCATTTAATACGGGACACTCAGGCGGTTCAACTATTCATGCTAATTCCGTAAGAGCGACTTTAAGCCAGCTCGAAATGTATGTCTTAATGGCTAAAGTGGACTGGGATTATAAAACTATGCAGAAATTTATAGCAAACAACGTAAATACTATAATATGGCTCAATAGAACGAAAATAAACGGCGCGGATATAAGGGGAATAGGGGAAATTGCAGAAATAAAAGGTATTAATAAAGACGGAGATTACGAACTTGAAAAAATATTTTAAGGTGAGGATTTCTCTTAAAGCAGTGGCTGGATATGCCGCAGTCGGCATACTGTCAGTCGCTTTCTTTTATATATTTTTTTTGAGGGAATACGGCGGGATATTTAAAGACGGCTTTATCGTCCTTATAACGTTAGTTTTTATCCTATCTATAGGGGCGGCGATAGGAAGGTATATCAAAGGAGAATTAAGCATAGAGGAAGAAGGATTAAAGACTGAAAAAGGGTTTATAAAATTCGGCGATATTAGAAAAATTCTTATATCCGACGAAAAACGCCTGCAAAGGATAATGAAAATAGGAAATATGATAATAGTCGGAAACAATGTCACGGTAGAGATTAAGAATATAGACAAACCCGAAGAGTTAAGCGATTTATTAACCGATTTAAGAGGCGAAAATTGAGGGCTTTCGGAATATTGAGAATCAGAAAAATATTTGGAAAACAGGAACTCCTGAAAACGGCTAACCATAACGACAGAAAAAAGGGTATCGTCAACGCCGACTCTGAAGGGGAAGTTATAAGATTTATAGGCGGAGATAATACGCTTGACGAGGCAGTTTTGGGGCGGTTACGGCAATTAAATATAAAATACGCAGATGGAGATTGTCTCGGCATAGAATTTATGATTTCTGCATCTCCGGAGTATTTCAGGGAAAAAGCGGAAGAAGGCGGAACATGGGATAAAGAAAAAGCGGAAGATTTCAAAAACGTGGTAAAAAAGTGGCTACTCGATAAATACGGCGAAAACATGGTTCACGCGGTTTACCACTTAGACGAGCAAACGCCGCATATACACGCCGTTATGACGCCGATTTCGGGCAAGTATCTGCAACCCTACAAGTATTTTGGAAACAAGGAGCAAATGGTAGCCCTCCAAGATTCTTTTATCGATGAAGGCGTGGGTATTTTAGGCATACAGAGAGGCTTGTACGGCTCAAAGGCTAAGCATAAGGATATTAAGGAATACTATAGGCTCGTGAACGAGAAGACGCAGATTAAAGGACTCCCCGAACCTAAAGCGTTTGATTTGCCGGAAACTCCCGGAATGATGAGTAGTAAGAATAAAATAGCGGAATACGGTAATACTTGTGCGGAAATCGGAGCGAAAGCGCAAAAAAAGTTAGTAAGTCCGTTAATAGAAGAGTTATATAAAAAAGCTCTTTTATACGATACCGCGAAAGAAAGAAATAAGGACATTAGTGAGTTTTTGGAAGAAAATGGGGAGAAATTAAGAACAGTCAGGGATATACCGCTTGAGGTGCTGGAAGGATGGCGGTTAGAATACGAAAAAAATAGAAAAAAGGAACGCGGAAAAGAGGCGGAAATAGAGAAATAAAATATAGTAAGTTTTTATTTTTAGATTTTTAAATTAATTAACGGAGGAGGAAGGTATGTTTAATTTAAAAGATAAGAAGAAAGAAACAGAGTACGTGGAACTTCCTGAGAAGTTCGTAATAGAGCACGAAACGGAAAAAGCTTATTTGATAAAGGACGCGGTTACTCTTAACGTGAACTGGTTTAGCAAATCCCAGGTGAGGGTAGAGGGCGATAAGATAACGATGTCGAAGTGGTTGTATAAAAAAGATGAATTATTTAACAATACAGGGGCAGGAGAAGGAGAGGAAGAATAATAGTAAGTTTTTTATCGGGCTACAACCTTTCTTCAGGGCAATAAACAATTTATTGCCCTGAAGAACAAAATGGAGAAGAATATGGGATACATAAAAGGGCTTTTTAGCAAGGGAAAAGATTTAGGGACGGAAGAAGAAGATGGAAAGATAGTAGTAAGAAACAGGTTTAAAAGGTTTTTAAAGGATAAAATCAGGATAAAAACGATATTTAGTAAGTTTTTTATCCTGATAGGAATAGCGATAATAATAGGATTAGTAAGTTTTAAATATTTAAAAGGAGAAAGATTAAAGGAAGGGGACGGGCTTTTTAGTAAGAACACGCTGAAAGCGTTGCAGGCGGATAAAAGATTTTTAGTAAGTATAAAGACTATGAGATATAAGGAAAGATTAAAGAAATTAAAAAGAGCAAGAATAAGGATAGGGAATAAAAGATTTTTAGTAAGAACGGCGGCGAATAAAGCGGAATGGGAAACGGGTTTAATGTGGATAAAAAAGATGGGGGAAAAAAGGGGGATGTTATTTGAGTTTGGAAAGCCTGTAAATTACGGGTTTTGGATGAAGAATACGCTGATTCCTCTAAGTGTATTATTTGTTGGTAGTAACATGAAGGTAAACGGAGCGGTAAATATGCGGCCGTGCGAAAATTATTCGGGGGGCGGAACATTTTACCGGCAAAGGGGGCTGATATGTCCGCAGTATATTCCGGAAAAAAAATATATATATGCCATTGAAATTAATAAAGAAAAAGGAGTTAGTAAGTATATAGGGGATAAAGTGCATATAGGGAATAAATAACTAAATAACTAAGGTTAAGGAGGAAAAATAATGGCAACAGGGCAAAATTTATATTCGTCCGAGAAATTAAACGGAATAGTGGGGGCGGTAATAAACGACGACGGAACGCTAATGATCCATACGAGCGATGAAGCTTTATTCGGGAATGTGAGAAATAAATATCCCGAATATAAAGGTTTAGGGGCTTTATTTAATATTGAAAGAATTAAGAATTTGGAAAAGTTTGGCAAGGTCAGCGTTGTAGAATCGCTTAACGAGGGAGAGGGGTTTATAAAAATAGAGGGTTTAAAGATGGATGTCGAGAAGGATGAAGAGGGGCGAATAATTAATAAGGAAGAGTTTCAGAAAATATTGGATAACGATACGGACTTCTGCAAGGATATGCTTTTAAATAAGCCGGTTAATTTAATGTTCGAGCCTAAAAGTAAAATAAACACGCTTGAGGTAGGATACGAAGAGTTGAACGGCAATAAGTATTTTAATATCGATTATAACTCTTATTTTATTAAGAAACCCTCGGAACTCACGGATATGTTTAAAGAAAGCATAGGATATATGCATGATAGGGAAAACAGGCAGATAAAAATACTTGCCGATGAAGAAAACCTGAAAAAATTAGAAGAGCTCTCAGGCAAGGTTAAAATAAATTATGTCTATGGGCAGGGGAAGCAGGGAACCGGGAACACCGAAAAAGAAAAAAATAAAGAAGGGGTAGAAAAGGGAGAACAGGGACAAAGGAAAGAAATAAACGGAAAGGAAAGCGGAAATAAAGATAGAGATAAAAGCAGAAAAAAATCCAATCCTAATTCTCTTGCAAATGTATGGAGGATGGCCGAGGGAGACGAAGCATCCAGAGCTATCGCCGGCATGCTGCACCATATAGCGGACACGATGCATGCGGCAAGGCAGGGGAAGCAGGGAATAGGATTAAACGGAGAGAATCAAACGCAAAGTGAAAATAAAGAGAAAAACATTGCGCCGGGAAAAAATGCCGGTATAGAAATGTAGTTAAATTAATTAAAAGAGG
>JAJXZU010000032.1:0-4217 GCA_021779895.1 bacterium | reverse complement strand
CTAATTAAGTTATACGAAAAAATCATCGCGGGGTGGAGCAGTCCGGTAGCTCGTTGGGCTCATAACCCAAAGGTCGCAGGTTCGAATCCTGCCCCCGCAACCAATTAAAACCGCAGTATTTAAGCCTTTTCTACCAATCCCCAAATACCGATTTAGAACATTTATTTTCCGGCATTTTAGTCCACATCAAAAACATGCTTTGATAAACGTGGGCTAAAATATTGCGAAAGCGGTAATCCGGAGTTTTTAAGCTATTAAGGTCAATTTGTTAATTTCTATCGGCAATTTTGGGTAAATCCTTTTTATTTAACTTTTTTAAAAAACTTGATATAATTTTTATATAAAAATCAATTTCTTCACAAGGAGATTAAATGTTTACGGCTATAATTAAAAAATCGGATCCATGGTGGATAGGCTGGGTAGAAGAAATCCCGGGTGTAAACTGCCAAGAAAGAACTAAAGAGGAACTTATAATATCCTTAAAATCGGCACTTAAAGAAGCTTTGGAAATTTACCGCAACGAAGCTATTAAAGAAGCGGGCGAGAATTACGAAACCGAACTTATAGCCGTATGAAGCGAAAAAGGTTTTTAAAGCACCTAAGGGATAACGGCTGCAAATTAGAACGCGAAGGCGGCAGTCATTCTTGGTGGTTTAATCCTTTGCTTAACAAATACTCCACTGTTCCAAGACATAACGAGATAGACGACAATCTTGCCCGTAAAATTTGTAAAGACCTTGGCATATCTTTTCTTATTAATTTTTAAATATACAAACGGGCAGGGCGTTATAAGTATATGCGCCCAAGTATAAGGACTATTTGAATTATAAACCCGCATCGCAATGGCGTTAAAACTTGGGGTCGGAGCCGAAAAACAAGACCTTTTGCGGGGGTAAACATTGCTTATTTATTGTTATTAACAAAATCGCTAAGAATTTTAATAATATAATCTTTTAACGTTATATCGTTTTCGGCGGCTTTTATTTTTAATTTTTTGTGAAGCTCCGCAGGGAGTTGTATTCCTACGCCTTTAGTATTAGATTTTAAATCTTTTTTTGTATTTTTTTGCGTCATAAGACCTCAATAGTTTTTGTGAAAACTATTCTTTTTATTAAATTTGATAAAATATTTTTAATACGTATTCAAGCTTATTTAAAATTTCGTTTATCTCGCTATAAGATATAATGATAGGGGGTTTAAATTGAATTACATGGCTATTAGCTCCGACCTTGCTTTTACGGAGAATTACGCCTAATTCTAACATCTTGCTAATAATAACATCTGCTATCCTAGGGTTATTAGAACTATCTAATTCTATACCTATAATTAGCCCCTCTCCTGTTATATTTTTTATAAGTTCATAATTTTTAGCTAAAGATAATAGCTGTTCTTTTATATAAATACCTTTTTCTTTAACTTCGCTTAAAATATTCGTGTTTTCTAAAATATCTATCATCGCCATGGAAGCGGCGCAACTTACAGGATGCGCTCCGTAGGTTATTTCATGTTCGCCGTAATTTAACACGTCATATTTCTCGTTTAATAATATTGCCGATAACGGAAAACCCGCGCCCAAAGCTTTTCCTAAAGTCATAATATCGGGGACTACTCCGTAAAAATCAGACGCAAAAATACTGCCGAGCCAGCCGAATGCCGTTTGAATCTCATCATATATTAAAGGTATATTATGTATATCGCAAAAATGTCTGATTTCTAAATGGTATTTTTGCGACGGCACAACAACCCCGGCATCGACCATTATCGGCTCTATGATAAAACCGGCTAAATCGGACCCGTGTTCCTTGATGATTTTTTCAAGTTCTTTATTAAGATTATTCTCGATATATTCATTAACGGGCGTAGAAAGAAATACCGCTTTCCTATTTTTTATATATGGTATATTCCAATGTTTCCCGCTAATTTCCATTGTGCCGATTGTTTGTCCGTGATGACTATTATTAACGGATATAATTATGTTTTTCCCCGTAAATTTTCGGGCCGCTTTTATTGCCCCTTCGTTAGCAAGACTGCCTGAAGTCATTTTTAAATTAACTCTGTTTAACCCTTCAGGGGCAATTTCAATTAATTTTTCCGCTAAATCGTTTGCAGGCTTGTTAGAAAAACGAGACGATGTAAAAGTAATCTTATTCAGCTGTTCAATAACCGCCTTATTAATTATCTCATTACATTGCCCTAATGCAAGATTTAAGGTTTGCGAGCAACCGTCGATATATTTTTTGCCGTTTATATCTGTAGCCATACACCCCTTGCCGCTAACAAGAGGCGGGTTTTTAGCAGTCGTATTAATAGTCGTATGCTTTATATCGTTAAGCATTTATTCCCCTATCAGATCAAGAATGGCCGGATTAATTTTCCATAAAACTAAACGATTTGCCATATATCGAAAGTCAACCTTCGTCATTGATATGGCTTTTAAAACCCTTCCTAAATCATTCTTCGGATTTTTCCGATTAAAGGCCAGCATTTCGCAAAGAACATCTTCTACGCTTTCTATATTTTCTTTAGACCTTTTTATTATTTGCTCGTCAATAAAAAGCTGTCTGCCGGATTTAAGATATACATCTCCTACTATCTCTATCTCCCAGCCGTCCATATTAAGCAAAACCTTATTGGCCGTATAAATTTTATTTTCATCTTTAATTATTTCTATATTAAGTTTTTTGCTTATTTTAATAAGATTGCTTTCGTCGCACCAAATATCGATATCGTTAGGTTTGACCGACATATCGTTTAGATATAAAGCTGAACTGCCGCTTATTAAATATTCCGAATCTCCAAGCATTGCTTTTAATTTATAAATTACATCATCTATCCTTAACCTGTCCCATTTCCCCACACAAACCGAACTGCTTTGAATAACTATACGGCTCCAAGGTTCAACAGGCATACCCGGATTATTAAGCATAATATTATCAAGTTCGTCCGCCTTGCCTTCAAAAAAGCATCTTATTACGACCTTTATCGTATCGTCCGATGTTTCGGCTTCTATTTTTTTTAATGCCCGGGAAACGAGATTGAAAGTTTTCCGCGCATCCATATCGGCTGGAATATCGTCATGAGGAATATAGAATATACTTCGTTTAATCTCGTCTAATGGTCTTACGTATTGTTGTAACGCCGTTAAAAGCTGATATCCACCATTATGTTTAAAACCGCGGACGTTCGTTTCCGGTCCTTGATAAATCGTGTCTGGTATATCCGATATTTTCATTATGTCCATTTCTCTTAACATTTCATCTGCGTCGTCGCTTGCGTGTATTAAATTGGTAATGGAGTTGTCGCAATAAAAACCGCTTCTTATCGTCCCCGCTTTAGCGTCCGCAGGGTGGCTTGCGCCTTTTATTTTCTGAAGTTTATTAAAAACGTCTTCGCCTTCCCAGAAAGTTACTAATACCTTAGAATAAGTAAAGAGCTTCTGGATTAAATGTAAATGCGGGGCATTGTCCGGTATGCTGTTCTGATAAAACTTTATTATCGAATTGCCCTCATGCTGAAACCATTGCTGACCTGTGTTATTTAACCCCGTATCCCCTTTAATTTTAGAGATAATGCTCCCCGTTAAATCGCTCTTTATCGCATCGGGTGAGAAAACAAGCATCCCGAGTTTAGACTGTTTGATTTTTTCTTTTGCAATATTATACATTATACCCCTTTTATGAGTGTCCCTATTACTTCTTTGCCGTTTAAGAAATCAAGTATAGTTTCAGAGCGAAATCCGTTCATAATAAAACAATTCATTTTCTTGGCGTTAAGAAACGCAGGGGTGCAGACATCTACTGCCGTATGCCCTAACGATTCGAGTTCTGCCGCCGTTATGCTTTTTACGAGCTTATCGGGAACGCCTATTTCGCCGTCTAAATAAACGCCATCTACGTTAGTTAAAATTATAGTATGTTTTGCCCCCACGAGCCATGAGAAATATACGCTCATAGCATCCGACGTTATTTCCCACGTCCTTTCAAACGGGTCAAGGTCGAATATAAGTCTTGACGGGAGAATCACGGCAGCCATTTTAGAGTCGTTTGCTTTTCTGACTTCTTCAAGTGTCTCGCACGGGGTTAGTCTGCCATTCCAAACTGGGTCGGAAATCATAAGTCCCGTCTGGTCTTGCGCTCTAGCGCAGGCTCTATGGTGGGTATCCGGATTAAAAGGATGTTTTTTATCTAAAGCCTCTATCGTGTTGTCGGTAGGTCCGC
>JAJXZU010000044.1:0-4217 GCA_021779895.1 bacterium | reverse complement strand
AGATTATGGCGCATCTTCTCGGAGGAGAAGTGATACCGGCAAAAAACCGCGAATACGGACACTCCGAACTTAAAATTATTAAAGAAAGCAGGCTTTTTAACGGGTGCGGAAAATCTAGCCGCGTATGGATGAGCCACGGCGACGTTATAGTTAAAATACCGGACGGTTTTACGGTAACGGCGCAGACCGAAACATGCGATACCGCAGCTTTTGAAAATCGCGGGAAGAAAATGTACGGCCTCCAATTCCACCCCGAAGTCATCCATACCGCCTGCGGAACGGCTATATTGAATAATTTTTTATTCGATATAGCAAAAGTAAAAGGAGACTGGGAGTTAGAAGACTTTATATCCGGCAAAGTAGCGGAGATAAGAGAAAATATCGGCGGCAAAACGGCCATATGCGCCTTATCCGGCGGAGTGGATTCTACGGTTGCGGCCGTCCTTACTAATTTAGCCGTCAAAGACAGGCTCAAATGCATATTCGTGGATAACGGACTGCTGAGGGAAACGGAGGCAAAATCCGTTATGAAATATTACAGGGACAACCTCAGCCTTAACGTTAAGCTCGTAAATGCTTCAGGTTTATTTTTAAAAGAATTGAAAGGCGTTTCGGACCCTGAAAAAAAACGTAAAATTATAGGAAAACTTTTTATAAAAATATTCGAAAAAGAAGCCGAAAAAATAAAAGGGGTAAATTTTCTCGTTCAAGGCACTCTTTATCCGGACGTTATCGAATCGGTAAAAGTATTCGGAGCCTCAAGCATCATCAAAAGCCATCATAACGTGGGAGGGCTCCCTAAAAAATTAAATTTAAAATTAATAGAGCCGCTGAGGGAATTATTTAAAGACGAGGTGCGCATAATAGGAAAGAATATCGGGATACCCGGCGAAATAATAAACAGGCAGCCGTTCCCCGGCCCCGGATTGGCCATAAGGATAATAGGCGAGGTCGATAAACGGCGGCTCGACGTTTTAAGAAAAGCCGACTCGATTGTAACCGAAGAGATAAAAAAAGCCGGATTATACGACAAAGTATGGCAGTCTTTCCCGGTGCTCGTTCCAGTTAAGACCGTCGGCGTTATGGGAGATAAAAGAAGCTATGAGTCGGTTATAGCTCTCCGCGCGGTGACTTCGGCCGACGGGATGACCGCGGATTTCGCAAAATTAGATTACGATATATTAAGAATATGCTCTTCAAGAATAATTTCGGAAATAAAAGGAATAAACAGGGTGGTTTACGATATCACTTCAAAACCGCCTTCGACGATAGAATGGGAGTGAAATTATGAACGAGTTCGTCCACCTGCATCTGCATTCGCATTACAGCCTTTTAGACGGGGCGATTAAAATCGACGATATAATAAACAAGGCTATCGAATTCGGCATGCCTTCCGTCGCGATAACCGACCACGGGAATATGTTCGGGGCTATAGAATTTTACGAGAAAGCCGTTAAAAAAAAGATAAAGCCTATAATCGGCTGCGAAATGTATGTTTCTAAGTCCGATATGAAACTTAAGAACGCAAGCGAAAAATATTATTATCATCTTATACTGCTTGCCAAAGACGACGAAGGTTACCGGAACCTGTCCAAATTAGTATCTAAATCCTATATCGACGGGTTTTATTACAAACCCAGAATAGACAAGAGCATACTCAAAGACAACCATAAAGGCTTAATCGCCCTGTCCGCGTGCATAAAAGGGGAAATTCCCTATAATATAGTCCAGGGAAAATACGATGCGGCGGAAGAAAGCCTTAAATATTATTTAGAGCTTTTTAAAGACGATTTCTATCTGGAAATGCAGGTCCAGGGCATGGAAGAGCAGATAACGGCAAATAAAGGACTGCTGGATTTGTCTAAAAAATACGGCGTGCCTCTCGTCGCCACAAACGACTGCCATTATCTTCTAAAAGAGGACTATGAAGCCCACGACGTCCTGTTGTGCATCCAGACCGGCAAGACGGTGGAAGACAAGGACAGAATGAAATTTTCGACAAAAGACCTTTATTTCAGGTCGCAGGAAGAAATGAAGGAAATCTTCGGCGGATACCCCCCTGAAGTAATTTCAAACACAAAAATGATAGCCGATAAATGCAATTTTTCGTTTAAACTTAAAGAGGGACATCATTTTCCCCAGTTTAAGGATAAAGAAAATAAAAATTACGTTCAAGATTCCGAAGCTTCCGTCGCCGATTTTTTTGAACGCGAAACGAGAAAAGGTTTCGAAGAAGTTTTTATAAAAAATCCTACGAAAGCCGCCGCCGAATCTTATGCTAAAAATCCCGAAGCATACGCGGCAAGGCTCGATATGGAGATAGAAGTCATTAAAAAATCTAATTTTGCGGGATATTTTTTAATAGTGTCGGATTTTATCAAATACGCTAAAGAGCATAATATTCCGGTTGGGCCGGGCAGGGGTTCAGCCGCCGGAAGTCTTGCCGCCTATTGCCTTAAAATTACCGAAATCGACCCTATCAAATACGACCTGATGTTCGAGAGGTTTCTTAATCCCGAAAGAATAAGCATGCCCGATATAGACTCCGATTTCTGCATAAACGGCAGGGACGAGGTTATTAAATACGTTTCGGACAAGTACGGCGAAGAACAGGTTTCACAGATAATAACTTTCGGAACCATGCTTGCTAAAGCCGTAATAAGGGATACGGGAAGAGCTTTAAATATGCCTTACGCAGAAGTCGATAAAATAGCCAAACTGGTTCCCAACACCCTCGGCATAACCCTTGAGGCCGCCGTAAAAGAAGAGCCTAAGCTTCGGAGTTTAATCGAAACCAACCCTAAGGTAAAAAAACTTATAGAAATAGCAAAAAGGCTCGAAGGCCTTGCGAGGCATGCAAGCACCCATGCCGCGGGAGTGGTTATATCGAACGAACCCATCCATAACCATATGCCGCTGTATAAAGGAACGAAAGAAACCGACGTTATTACGACTCAATACACCGGAACGGATTTAGAAAAATTGGGATTTATCAAGTTCGACTTTCTCGGATTAAAAACTCTTACGGTAATGAACGAGGCTATCGCCCTAATAAACGATTCAAGCGGGCAAAGCGCTAATTTTAACATATACGATATAGATTTGAACGACAGGCCGACGTTTAAACTTTTAGCCGCCGGAGATACTACGGGGGTATTTCAGCTCGAAAGTTCCGGCATGAAAGAGTTAATAAAGAAACTCGTTCCGAATTCTTTCGAGGATTTAATCCCCCTCGTCGCCCTTTACAGGCCTGGACCTCTCGGCAGCGGCATGGTTGACGATTTTATCAAAGCTAAACACGGCAAAGCCAGAATACATTATATTCATCAGTCCCTGAAAGATATTCTTCAGGATACATACGGAGTAATGCTGTATCAGGAGCAGATAATGAAAGTGGCTACCAATCTTGCCGGATTTTCTATGGGGGAGGCGGACGTTTTAAGAAAGGGCGTAGGGAAAAAGCAGGCTGAACTTATTAACCAAATGAAAGATAAATTTATTTCCGGATGCAGGGCAAACGGAATAGAAGAGGCAAAATCCGAGAAGATTTTTTCCCTTATAGTTAAATTCGGAGAATACGGTTTTAACAAGTCCCACTCGACGGCTTACGCATATATAGCATATATGACCGCCTATTTAAAGGCTAACTACAAGGAGCATTTTACGGCGGCCCTTTTATCCAGCGAAATGTCCAATACCGATAAGCTGGCAAAGATAATAAACGAGGCGAAGTCCGGAATCAACGCCTGCGAAATCCTGCCTCCGTCCGTTAACGAATCCGCGGAAAGATTCGCGATAGTAAATACGGGAGCGGAAGGCGCCGGAAGACTTGCCATCCGGACCGGGCTGGGAGCGGTTAAAAACGTGGGTAAAGCGGCGATAGATTCTATTTTGCAGACCCGCAAAGATAAAATATTTAAGGACTTATTCGATTTCTGTTTAAGAGTCGATACAAGGAAAGTCAACAAAAGAACCATAGAAAATCTCATAAAAAGCGGGGCTTTGGATATTGCCGGAGAGTCGAGAAAATGGATGCTGGATAATTTAGAAGCGGTAATGGAGGAAACCGTCCGCAAAAGGGAAAAAGAAGATTCCGGGCAGGTAGATTTATTTGCCTCTTTAGGCGATAACGTTAATTATGCCCAAGGCAAGGACGAGTCTTATTTAAAGATTTCGGGAGAAAAGGACGATAAAAAGTCGATACTCGCTTTCGAAAA
>JAJXZU010000100.1:0-4221 GCA_021779895.1 bacterium | reverse complement strand
ATCGGCCGGATGTATAGAAATGCCGCTCCGAAACGCCAGATTTTTACACAAAAATATAGACTACGGAACTATAGTTACCGTTATAGGTTCTGCCGGAAACGCTGCGGCAAAAAAACGCCGCGCCGGAAAGACCTCCGCCGGTCAATCTTGCACGGAATAAAATAACATGACCTAATATTGCCTTAATAAACCTACAAGTTCCCCTATTATTTTAACTCTGCCTATACTCTTGAAGTATGACCCCGCTATTTTTTATTCTTTTTAATATCATTTTGCTTAGGATAATTAATAAAAAAACATTTTAATGCTTTTTCATAATTACGCTTTGCTTGAAGGGATTATTATAAAAAACATAAGGGATGAGGCAAAATTAAAAGCTCCGCCAACTTCCTTGACGTCGTTTTTTGCAAACGAAGCAGAAAGAGTCGGGAAAATAGCCGTCTGCATCGCTATCGCAAAAACGCCGAGGGGAAACTGGTAAAAAAAGAAATAAATAAATCTGACACCTTTATTTTTATTTTCCTTTATTTTTCCTTATTTTTCCGTAGGTTCGATTCCCGCACGGCTCACCACCCAATAACAAGCAATTTAAGCCTTTCAGCTCGAAAATAATCCCCGACATAATTGCTTAATTATGATATAATTATTTATTATGAATGATTTTAATAAAATCTTAGCAAATGCGCCTTTTTTAAATTCGGAGCATCGAGATTTTTTATTAAAAGCAATAAATCTTATCGTAAATTATTACAAGGATAATCTTAAAACTCTTGTAATTTTTGGTTCCTATGCCAGAGGAGCATTCAGATTAAATTCAGATATAGATTTATTTATAATATTAGAAAAGAAAGAATCGAGGAGTAAAGCGCTTCAAGAATTTATACTGCAAATAGAAAAGCCCATGCAAAAAGAGGAACTTAACCTTTATAATAAATACGGCGTTGATGTTTCGTTATCTCCTTTTATATTAAGTTCAGAAGAAGCCGTCTATTTTTATCCAATATATTTAGATATGATAGATTATTCTATTACCATAGCCGATGATGACGATTTCTTTAAAAATATCTTAAATAATTTAATTCGCATTAAAAATAAATACGGTTTCAAAAAAGAAAGTATGGGAAACCGCTATATCTGGGATATGACCGCAAAAAATATGGTCGGGGAGAAAATATATGGATAAGCTTACCGAGGATTATATAAAAAGAAGCGAATTAAGATTAAAAGTGCTTGACTTTTATTTAAGCCAGAATGGCTATCCCGATGCCGTCAGAGAATCCCAGGAACTTGTCGAATTACTTCTTAAAGCCGTTTTAAGGCATAAAGGCATAGAAGTTCCAAAAACGCATGATGTTTCTAAAACAATTATTAAATACATAGAAATAATGCCGCCTGCCATAAAAGACAATATAGAAAAAATAGCATCCATCTCAAAGTATCTACGAAAAGATAGGGAATTATCATTTTACGGGGAAGAGGACTTTATACCTTCCGAAGAATATACGGAAGAAGAAGCAAAAAGAGCCGTAGAATCTGCAAGATTTGTATTTGAGACAGTTAAGAAGTCTTTTTGATTTTAAGACTCTCTCTATAATACTCCCCAAAAACTGGACTCGACTTTAAAAAAATAAAAAAAGCTATCGGCAAAGGTTATACGGCGTTTACCTCCGCACGGGGAAAAGATTTCGAAACAATAGCGAGGATGCTTGAATCATAACCGAAAAATTAAAATTAAGAATTAAATGCTTAACCTTACAATACCTCGACCCTGTTCCTTCCCCCCTGTTTAGCCTTATACATAGCGCCGTCCACTCTCTTTACAAAACTGTCCATATCTTCCGCATCGGAGTACTGGCTGACCCCGAAGCTTATCGTCACGATCGGAATATTTTTAAATATATGGCTTTCAACCGTCTTTCTTATTCTTTCGGCAATATTATCCGCATCGCCCATATCGGTTTCCGGCATTATAATCATAAACTCCTCTCCCCCATATCTTGCAAAAATATCCGTATCTCTTAAAGAGGTTTCGACGAGTTCCGTTAATTCGCCGAGAACCCCGTCGCCTGCCTGATGACCTAAATTATCGTTTACTTCTTTGAAATGGTCTATGTCGAACATTGCTAATGACAGAGGTCTTTTGTATCTGGAAGCCAATTTTACCATTTCTTTTAAGGCGCTATCGAACTTCCTCCTGCTAAAGATGCCGGTAAGAGCGTCTTTCTCGGAAATATCTTTATACAATTGCCTTTCCTGCTCGATTTCTTTTTCTAACCTGATTTTATCGGTTATATCTATAAAAGTGGCGAGACCGCCCCATTCCCCTTTATAGAAAGTAGTAGTCGCGTATATTAGAAGCCATAATTCTTTACCGTCCTTCGTAAATGCTTTTAGCTCAAAGGATTTTGTCTCAAATTTTTCGCCTTTTAATCTTCTTTCGGCAATTTTTTTTATCATATATTTTTCTTCGTTTTCATTAGGGTTATATATATCCCATATGTGGAAGCCGGACATTTCTTCTTCCGTATAACCCATTATATTTTGAGCGGCTTTATTGGCATAAACAATCTTTTCCCGGTAGATAATAATTCCGTTTATCATATTTTCGGCTATCGACCTAAATAATTCTTCGTCTTCTTTAACTTTGTTTTCGAACATCCTTTTTTCGGTAACGTCGTGGATAATATCGATATAATAGGTCTTTCCGCCGATATCTTCTAGTGCGGTGGCGTAAATATCGACGTCTTTAACCTCGCCGTTTTTAAGCCTGTGCCTTGCTGATATTACGTTGCCGCCCGCATTTCTTAATTTATCCCAGAAATCCTTTAGTTCCCTTTTGGAAACGAAAGGATTTAATTTGGTTATATTCATGCCTTTAAATTCCGGTTCCGAATAGCCGTAAAAGTTAACGGCGGAATAATTTGCATCTTTGATATCGCCAGTGCTAACGTCAAGCATAATAATAGGAGCCGAGTTCGATTTAAATATCCGGAAATATTTTGCCTCGCTTTCTTTTATTACTTCATTTTTGATAGCAACTATAATTATAAAAATAAGGGTAATGCCGAATATTATAAAAGAACCGAGAATAAAAATAATATTAATATTTTTTCTGAGCAGGGACTCCTTTTTTATGTGGTTTTCGATTGTTTTAACGCCTCCCGGCGCGTAAAAAGGGGCGCTTTTATAAAGGTTGCCGAGCACGCCTTCGGAAAAAATCCTGCTTGCGACTAACCGGGGATGTTTAATTAAAACTAAAAGAATAGGGGCGGTATAATAATTCCAGTGGCGTTTTGCTTCTTTCATATAAGGCAGGACGGTTTTGGTCAAATCCGGTTCTTTTTTAAGGGATGCCTCGATTTTGATAAAATCTTTCGATAATCTGGGAATAGATTTTTTTAATTTACTTAGAGATATCTTCAGTTTTGTTTTATCGTTATTTTTAGTATATAAAATCGTACTTTTAGTTGCGTTTATAACTACCAGTAAATCGTGCGAGAGGGTAACCGCCCTTAATTCCAAAACCGTTTCGGTTTTAATTTGCGATATCAAATTTAGTAAAAAAAACCTATATACGCCAAAGGCGAGAGCGACGTAAAGAGACAGTATAAGCAAACCGGTTATGAATACGCGGGATTTTAACGACTTTAACAAAAGCCGGCGTTCAAACAACCTTAAGTTTTTTATTTTTTTTATAAACATAATATACTTTTTTATCATTTCATTATACAATAATTATACCCCCCCCCCCGAAAATTCAAGCAAAAATCAGGATTGTCGGTATAACTCGGAATTTTATTTCTGATTAAGCGGACTATAAAAGTACAAATACTTTTTTATTTTTGATTATGTCAAGCTAATAAATTTTAATTAAACTAAAATTTAGTTTACGATATATTTAATGCTTTTTCATAATTACGCTTTTTACGATATTTGCGGAATCGTTTTTCAAAGCGAATGAGGCAAATATATAAACTAAAATACCTGTTGCGAGGGAAGCTGCAACTACGGACAACGGACCGTAATTCAGCCTGCCGAAAACGACTATTAAAAATTCTACTATTAACCCCATAATGAAACTTGCGATTAAGGTTTTAACAAACGATTTAAAAAAGTCTGCGCCCAAACCGATGCCTTTTTTTAGATGAAGTTTTCTTAAAAGAAACAGGTAATTAAAAATCAGCGAAATGCTCGATGCCAGCGCCAATCCGTAAACGCCCA
>JAJXZU010000220.1:0-4295 GCA_021779895.1 bacterium | reverse complement strand
GATAAATTCGGACATCTTGCCGGAGATAACGTGCTGAAAATAATTTCGGCAAGATTAAAGGAGGTTCTGCGCAAAACGGATTTTATAGCCAGGCTCGGCGGAGACGAATTTGTAGTTATAATCGAGGATTTTAATAATAAAACCGAACTCGAAAACATATTGGTAAAGATTGAAAAAAAGATTAAAGAAGTTATAGTTTTAGAAGACCGAAGCGAAATAGCGGCAGACATAAGCATGGGTATTTATATATACGACGGCTCTCTTAAAGACAAAGAACCCCCTACTTCCGACAATCTTTTGCGCTATGCCGACCAGGCGTTATACGAGAGCAAAAACAACAAGGCCGACCGCTTGCGTTATTACGCTTTTTATGGAGAAGCTTTCCCGCATATGGAAAATAAAATGCAGAAACTTTTGAAAAACGGCAATCTCTTGGTTTATTACCAGCCTATTATGGATAATTTTACCGGCGGGATAGCCGGAGTTGAAGCTCTTGCGCGCTTATCCGATAACGGAAATATAATTTCTCCGTATAATTTTTTGCCTATGCTGAACGAAAAAGATTTGTTTAATTTAAGCAATAATGTATTAATAAAAGCCATTAAAGAATTATCGGAAATAGGGGAACCTGCCGAAAAATTACGGATTTCTATTAATATCGACCCGAAATTCATTTCCGAAGAATATATTTTATCCCTAAAAGACATACTGAAATCCTGCTGCGACCCTTCTAAAATAGTTTTAGAAATTCTCGAAACGGGGGATTTTCTCGGTAAAAATAAAGCTATGCAGCATATAAGAGCTATGAAAGATTTAGGGGTAAAGGTTGCGTTAGACGATGTCGGAAGCGCTTATTCGTCGCTTATGCGCCTTAAAGAACTTCCCGTGGACGAAATAAAATTAGACCAGTTCTTCGTCAGGACTTTGGAGGAAAATCCGCGCGACCTTCATTTTGTCCAGTCGATATTAGAACTTGCCGACGAAAAAAAAGTCGATTTAGTGGTGGAAGGCGTCGAAACCGACGATATATTAGATGCCCTTTCGATAATGGATATCGATTATCTGCAAGGCTACGCTATCGCAAAACCCATGCCGCTGGATAAACTTAAAGCTTTTTTGGCGGATAAACCTTTGAGCCGCATAAAGCATCCTATGAGTTTTCTCGGATTATATGCTATAAAGATAGTTTCTTATCGCGACATAAAAAAAATTATCAAGCATGACCCCTATTTAATAGACTATAAAAATCTTGCCGGCGGTAAAAATTGCCCCATAATGAATGCCATGCTATCCTTAAACGTTCCAGAAAATCATATTCTCTACGATTTGCATTACAGATACGACAAAGCCATAGCAGAATTGGGCGAAGCCTTAAAATCGTCGGGAAATGCCGATTGGGGCTATTTAGAGCGGATTAGCGAAGAGTTCGAAAGGGAGATACTTTTCAAATATTATGAACGCAAAAACGAAAATTCAAGACTCAGCTGATATCTGCGATATTCCCCGAATCTATCTTTTGCCTGACGTCTAATATTTCGTCCATCCCCTTTAAAAAAGCGTTAAAGCAGTCGCCATCGAAAGATTTGCCCGGTTGCATTTCGTCTTTCATAATTGCGATAGTTTCTTTAAGCGTATATGCCGGTTTATATATTCTTTTGTTTATTAGCGCGTCGAAAACGTCGGCTATTTTGCAAATTCTGCCGGCAATAGGAATTTTATCGCCGGCTAATCCTTTTGGATAACCGCTGCCGTCAAAGTTTTCATGGTGAGATAAAGATATTACCGCCCCTTCTTTAAGCGTAGCGGATTCCGAATCTTTTAAAATATTATAACCTATTTCGGTATGGGTTTTCATAATTTCAAATTCATCTTTAGTCAAGCGTCCCGGTTTTAAAAGAATGTTGTCCGGTATTCCGACTTTTCCTATGTCGTGCATTGGCGCCGCATTTAGTATTTCTTCCTGAAAAACTTTATCCATTCCAAGTTCTTTTGCTATAATACTCGCATAATGGGACATTCTAGAAATATGCCTGCCCGTATCTTCGTCTCTGTATTCCGCAAGGACTATCAGCCTGCCGAGCGAATCCTGCTCCATCCTGTAAACGTCGTCTATCGACTTCTGGTAATACGACTCTATTGCAAGAGTAATGTCTATCGACAGCAGTTTTTGAACGGAATTTAATATCCTTACCGATTCTTCCGCGCTCATTTCCTTTTTTTTACAACAGTTAATAACGGCCGACGATATAAGCGTATTGTAATACCCGTAACTGCCGATATAAACTGACGGAGATATCATATAAATATAATGCGCGAAACCTACTATGACCCTGTTTATAAAATATTTTTCATCGTATGTTAAACCGAATAACTGACTTATGTAATGGGACTGGGTAAGTTTCAACTGTTCGAGCAGGTCAGGTCTTGAAAGAATAATTTTACGGGTTTCTTCTACGGTTATTAAATAATCGTAGAAGTCGGAAGCGATATCCAATGCAATTTCGTCTATGCAGTCTTTAATTTTTGCTATGCCCTGCAAATCCGTTTCCGAAAAATTAGTCAATTTATTCAAGAGTTCTATATTGCGCGATGAAAAAAGGTTATAAATACCGGCAACCCCTTTTTCGGTCATCTTATTTTTTTCAAGAATGTCGTCTAATCTGCTAATTTTTAATTCTCCCAACAGCTATAAGTTTAATAATTTTGCGTTTATTTTTATTAAGTATATCATATAAATACTAATATAAAAAACAAATGCCGCTATTTTATTTTTGTTTATGTGCTATACTTAAAAAAGAAATGAAATAAAACAATAAATGTCCGGCAATATGGGAAAATCTACCTTCGGTTTTATCGTTATCATTCAAATAATTATTTTAGCAATAGCCGGTTTTGCCCCGGCAAAAACATTCGCCCTTCATAACGGCAATACGGCAGGGACAGGCGCCGTATGTTTAAGGGCATACGCCGTCAGCGGGAACAGAATTACCGCGATGAACGATTTAAATAAGACCGTTTATTTTATTTTAAATGCTTCGGGCAGGTTTTACGGAGCGGAAGTTTTTCCATTGTCTTTCGATATCCGAATTATCGGTAAGAACAAAAAAGATTATTTTTTAGCGGAACAGTATATAAGCGCCAATAGTCGATCGATGGCGGATTTTGTCGCCGGCAGGTTAAAAAATTCCATTGAGGTTACAGATTATTCGTTCTGCGAAAGGAGCAGAAACGCTATGGTTGCTGCTGCTAAGGCGTATGAAAAAAAAGAAAAAGGCGGGGCTAAAAACCGCAAAAAATACTCCAATATGCTAAACAGTAATATCTCTATTTCTCTTGGCTTCGGATATTATCCGTATCCTTATAATTATCCTTACGGTTTTTATTACCCGTTCTACCCTTAGTATCCTTATTAAATTTACTTTTTATTAAATAAAATTATGCGGCATTGTTTCTCTGATATTGAGAATGTTTTTGAAAAGATTGAATGGGGCTGTTAAACATGGAGCGGGAAACGGGACTTGAACCCGCGACCCTCACCTTGGCAAGGTGATGCTCTACCACTGAGCTATTCCCGCATAAATAAAGAAATGACTAAATACGCTTATTATGAATTTCCGGCTTAAATTAGATTGCAAGCTTATTTAATTATAATTCGTTTATATATTAAATTATATTTTTAATGTTTTGTCAATAGCCCGAATTGTCCTAATTGTCCCTAATTTGCCGACAAATCATTTAAAATCATAAACGGCGTCGAATTCGCCGTATTCCCCGTCGGGGGCGTTTTCCCCGTGCATGTCTTTCAGCGCCCTTGCGTCGAGACTTAACGATTTATCGTAATGATAAGTTAATCCCAGTCCTTCTATAAAGTCCTGATAACCGCCGTTTATGTATCCGAAAGATACATTTCCGTCGCCGCCCATAAAATAACCGTAATTATCGTACTGTTTAATATAGGAAATTTCGTCGTAAATATCGAATCTGCTTGAAATAACGTAATTTAAAAACGCATCGGTAAAGAAATTATCACCCGGATTAGTATAACTGAATCCTTCATCGTTAATAGCCGAATCGTTTACGGCGGGATGCCCTTTGTTATCGCTGTAGCCTAAAGCGTAGTTTAAAATAATTTTTTGTCCGCCGGGCGCCTTAATGCCGAAAATTCCGGTTAGAGCCGGCTGAAACTGCCACTCGTCTCCTCCTATGTTGACAAGCGAAGAATTATTCCAGTTCCCGTAAGGAAAAGTAATGCTTAACTGCGGCAAAACGTTAATCGTAAATCTGTTTCCGCTATA
>JAJXZU010000049.1:0-4317 GCA_021779895.1 bacterium | reverse complement strand
TTAAAGTCCTTAAGGACGCTCATCCCTCTCTCTCCGCCAGTTAAAACCTAATACTTATAAATAATACGTTATTACTATAAAGAGTTTTTGGATTCGAACACCCGTAGCGCGAAGCGCGCTTGGGGGTTTGTCGCTTTTAGCGTCCTTAAGGACGCTCATCCCTCTCTCTCCGCCAGTTAAAACCTAATATTTATAAATAATACGTTATTACTATAAAGAGTTTTTGGATTCGAACACCCGTAGCGCGAAGCGCGCTTGGGAAAGTTCGCAAGGTTAAAACTCTTATGATGATAAGTTTATCCGGCCTTAAGCCCGCGAGTAAACGTCTCGGACAAATATCTTTCTTATCTCTAAAAGACCCATTATAAAAGTTGTGGCTAACATTGTAAGCAATAATTGCAAGAGGCTGACCGGAAAAAGACCGAATCTTTCTCTCAGAAAGGGGATATATATTTCTAAAAAAAGAAATCCGACGGCCGCAAGCGACCAGAAATTAATAATCTTATTTGAAAATAATCCTATAGAAAAAATAGATTCGTCGTCGGAGCGCGAAATAAAAACAAGCGCTATATATCCGATAATCAATGACGCAAAAGCAAGCGTGCGCGATTGAACAATATCAAAATTTTTAAGGCGGGTATAAAAATAAACAGAGCTCACCGCTATGAACAAAACCGACCCTTTAATTAAAATATCTTTAACGGCCTTAGCGCTAATTATGCTTTCCTGCGGATTGCGGGGAAGACGGGAATAGATATTTTTTTCGGCAGGCTCGGCGACAAAACCTGTCGATGCCGCCACATCCATAAATAATTCCAGAATAATTATTTGGATAGGCATAAGAGGAACGGGTATATATAGGAAAACCGGTATAAGAAATATAAGTATCAGCGAGACTTTTACAGAAAGATAATATTTTATTCCTTTTTGCAGATTATCAAAAAATTTCCTGCCTTCAAAAATGCCATGGGCTATGGTAATATAATTGTCGTCCGCCAAAACAATATCCGCCGCCTCTTTAGCGGCATCCGTTCCCCTAATACCCATAGCTATGCTTATGTTTGCGCTCTTTAAGGCTAAAACGTCATTAATTCCGTCTCCGGTAACAGCCACTATTTCTCCGTTTTTGCGGAGCGCCTGAACAATGCGGTATTTGTGCTGAGGCGTATTCCTTGCAAAAACTGAAACTGTTTTAACGGTATCTTGTAGTTCTTCATCGGTCAAACCGTCTATATTTTCGCCCGTTAACACGCGTCCGCTTTCCGTCAATATGCCTACTTCTTTTGCTATAAAACCGGCCGTCAGAACATGGTCTCCCGTAACCATTATAGTTCTAATGCCAGCCTCAGCCGCTTTTGCAATCGTTTCTTTCACTCCGTTTCTAGGAGGATCTTCGAAACTTATTAATCCCTCGAAATCCAATTCTTTTTCAAGTTCGTTAAAATTAAGGCCTTCTTCGCCGTAAACTATTTTTTTATAAGCAATCGCAATAACCCGCCTGCCTTTGGACGCCTGCTCGTTTAATTCATTTTTAATATCGCTCTTTATACCGCGGCACATAGTAAAAATTTCCTCAGGTGCGCCGCTCGCAAACAATTCATATTCGTTTCCGTTTTTTCTTATGACTGACCTCGACTTCCGCCCGTTTCCCAAATTTCTTAGGCGCACCATTTCATGCGGCATTGCGGATACTCCTAATTTTAAGGCTTTGCTCTTGATTTCGCGCTCCATGCCGGACAAGGAATATTGGGAAAAAGCATTGATTGCATTTTGAATGACTGTTTTCTCTTTATCGCCGCCTTCCGGGTAAATCGAAACAATTTTCATTTTACTTTCGGTTATCGTTCCTGTTTTATCGGTAACTATGACCGTAGAATTTCCCAATGTTTCGGCGGCATTAATTTTTTTAATAAAAAAATTTTTTTTAGACAGGGAATAAGCGCCCAATCCTAAAACCATAGTAATAACAATAGGCAGTTCTTCGGGTATGGTGACAAAGGACAGGGAAAGTCCCGTTAAAATCATAGTTTCTATATCATTGCCGTTTAAAATTCCTAAAATTGCTACAAGCGAAGATAAAAAAACGGCAATATAGACTAATTTTCCGGCAAGAGATTTCATAGCTATTTGCAAAGCGGTTTTTTGCGGCTCTATCTGCTTCATCATAGAAGCTATTTTACCTAGTTTTGTATTTTCTCCCGTACAGAAAACTTCGGCCCGCCCTTCTCCCGAAACAATAACGGTGCCGGCAAAAATATCTTCGCCGTAATTTTTATCGCTGGGATACGATTCCCCCGTAAGCGGAGACTCGTCGATTTGCAAGTCCTCGCTCTGCCTGATTTTCGCATCTGCAGCAACTTTTACCCCCGGAATTAAAATTAAAATGTCTCCGGGCACAACCTCTTCGGAATAGATTTCCGATACGCCGCCGTTCCTTATAACCTTTGTTTTAGGCGCTGCAATTCTTTCTAAGGAATCAACGGCCTTTTTAGCCCTGAATTCATTAAATGCTTCCACTGAAACAAGCAGGAAAATTACAATGAAAATTGTGACCGTATCTTCCAATTCTCCCCAGATGCCGTATAAAAAACCGACTACCAGCAAAAGGAGAATCATGGGTTCCTCAATCTCTCGCTTAACTATGCCGAAAAGGCTTGTTTTTGCAGGTTTAAAAATCAGGTTTGGACCGAATTCCGATAATTTTTTCGCCGCTTCTTTAGAGGTCAGCCCTTCGTTGTATTTTTGAACCATAAGATATTTTATTATCAGCCGATATCCTTTCGCTGGAATATCAAAGACGATATAATAAACAGCAGTGCCGTATAGCAAATTCCGTAAACAATGCGGTAAAATATAACGTCCGAGGCAATTTTTACTTTATATGCCGCTTCGGAACTTATATTGAATATGGAAAAATTGGGCAGAACGGTATAAATAAAACGGACTATATGGGTTAAAACATGGTTAGTCTGATGCACTATAACGACTTTGCCGTTTATAATCTTTTTCACTGGCCTAACTAAATCGTTCATCCTGCTCGAAACGTTGCCTATAAAAAAAACGAGTATCGCAAATACGGAGGCCAAAGCTTTTGACGTTATCAAAGAAAAAAGCAGGGCCGCAGCGGAGATAAATATCGATTCGATTATTATAAACAACCCCTGAATTATTAAAGGCTGCGGCAGAAGATAAAAAGTAAAAGGTACTGAAGAGACGCCGGCAGGCTTAACGCCTGAACCGCCCGCTTTTGCAATAGACCCTGCCGGCACTATAAATTTATGCATAATCAACAGCACTAAATAAAAAATCAGCATCATTATAATAGTAGAAAAAATTATCGCCGCCGCAAGCCCCAAGAAGCGCCCTATTAAATATTCGGTCCTTTTCAGCGGCCTGGTAATGCTAAGAAAAATGCTTTTCTTTTCGATATCGTCGTAAACCGCCGAAGCGCCGATAAAAATTCCGATAAAAATATTAAAAATAGATATGGCGAATATAGAAAAATCCACCATAATTCTTCCCTGGTTTATAAAACTCGTCTGGGAAACGAAATAACTGCCGGATACGAGTATTAAAGCGAATATTAAAAAAGAATAAAAAATTTTCGAATTTTTTATTTCCTTAAAAGAGTACATTATTCCGTATAAAATCTTTTTCATTAAAATACCCCGCTAATTTTTTCTGCTTTTAAGCATTAAATCGTATAGATAAATTTCTAAAGGCGTGCTGTATTCCGCAGGCAAACGATAATCTCTTCTTTCTTCCGCATAACCTGCCGCCTCGTTTTCCATATCCTCAAGATTTTCATTTTTTATTAATCTCCCGTTTACCAGAACCGCTATCCTGTCGCACAGCTCTTTACTGTCGGCAAGCACGTGGGACGAAAAAAATATGGTCTTTTTTCTCTCCTTGAGCTTAAATATTATATCCTTAAACTCTTTCCGCCCGATAGGGTCGAGTCCTGACAATGGTTCGTCGAAAATTAAAATCTCCGGATCGCCCAAAATAGAAACGGCAAGAGCCAGCCTCTGGGTCATACCCTTGGAATATTTATGGGCTTGGATATTTTTTGCATAAAAAATACCAGCTAATTTTAACGTATCGTCAATTTCATCTTTATTTATTTTTTTATTTAAAAGCTTTGAGTAATAATTAATAATTTCTATGCCTTTAAGCCCGCGCGGAAAACTCGGATTTTCCGGCAGATAGCCTAATTTAAGCCTCGCCCTGTAATCCGACGCATCATACCCGTTTATTTTAATGTTTCCGCCCGACGGTTTAATGAGTCCTACAATCATTTTAATTGTCGTGGATTTG
>JAJXZU010000228.1:0-4330 GCA_021779895.1 bacterium | reverse complement strand
GGCATGAATATTTGGAACCTGTTTATTTAATCGAGCTATATACCGATAACCTTCTCGACAAAATAAACATCGTCATCGAACCTAAAGAAGAAATTTTCAAAATGGGAGACGGCAAAATCAGCGAAATAACAAACGAAATATCGCACAAAATATACGAGCTCATAGGAATACGCGCCAAAATAACCCCTGTGCCTCCAAAAACCTTGGAAAGAAGTCAGGGAAAGGCAAAAAGAATCAACGACCTCAGAAAGAAAATTTAGCCGTACAGTATTTATTATTAAGACCCGGAGGTAATCTTTTCTATAAGTTCGCTTAAAGCCGAGACGTCCACTAGAGTATCCCTGCATGGGCCGTTGGGCCTGATGTTCGGAAGCCCGTAAACAGGAAGCGGAAAACTATCTATAACTCCCGAACTTAAATCTCTTTCGCATGCCACGGCTATAACCGCTTTAGGCCTTTTTTCTTCTAGGACTCTTCTCGCAAGAGTGCCGCCGGTTGCTACGGCTATAAATATTCCCTTTTTATCCGACAATATAGCAAGCTCTTTTATATTGCACTTTCCGCAGTTAAGGCAGTTATGAATATCGTCTGTAATCTTTGCCTTGCAGTTATGGAGTTGTAAGCAATGCGGAAGAAGAATTAATATCCTGTCTAAAGTTATCCTTTTATTTAAGGAAAAAAGAAGGAAATTATTTATATCTATAAAAGAACTCTGCATTTTATCCCTGTTTATCCTGAATATAGACGTTATAAAAAAGGCCATCGGATATAAAATTTTTACTAGTATATATCTGGCGGGATAAATCAGGACGGATTTACTTTTTTTATTTTGCTTACCAGCAAGTCCTAGAAAAAAAATTAAAATAACTATTAATAAAACCGCGTCTAACAATAAAAATATATACATGGGCAGGTCGGGGCTGAGTTTTTCCAACCCTCCGGATATAATCCAGAAAAGAAACGACGATACGGCCAAAATTACCAAAATAGACGCCGATATTATTTTTAAAAAATAAATATGCTCTTTTTTTAACGGCATTCTTCACCTTGTTTTAGCCTGAATCCGTTAATGAAATCGACGTGATTCATAACATTTTTCCCTTCCGGCTTAAGTTTTAACAGCTGGATATAAATTCCTTTCTTAACGGTCGAAACGAATAATCCGGATTTATCCGCTTTTATTATAACCCCGGCAGGAATATCCGGCATAATTCCCTGCAGCGGCGCGGCCGGAAAATAATCCGCATAATCGCAATAATCGAATATTTGGCGTTCCGCGGCATTATCGGAGGATTTTTCTTTTGTTTTCTTGTCGCCGTAATTTTCACCGGCAATTAATCTAGCTTCGATAATTTTAACATTTTTATTCCTAAAGACGAAAAATGCCCCGCCGGCTTCCGTAAACGCTCTCGTCTTGGCATAAATTTCCAGAGGGTCGTCGGAGAAAAAATCCGTTTTTAATTCGTCCTGCCCTATTAATTCCGTTAAAGAAAAAGAACCGGAATATGCCGAATCCTGCGGTAATCCGCATTGAGAAACATTTAGTCTCAGCTTGAAAACCGTTTTTATAACTTCCGCCAGTAAAAAAGCGCCCGATAAAGACAGTTTTTTATAGAGGACAGGAAAATATTCGTCTTTATCTATTGCGGTTTTTTGCTGGGCTATTATAGGTCCGGTATCGACGCCTTCATCTAAAGCCATTATAGAGACCCCGCTGAATTTCATTCTTTTTAATATGGCGTAATGTATCGGGCTTGGACCCCTCAAGTCCGGCAGAAGAGAAGGATGAAGATTTAAAATGCCGTATTTTGGAATATTTAATATCTCCGGCGGAAGAATTAGGCCGAAAGCTACGACGATAATTAAATCCAAGTCCAGCGATTTTAAAAAATTTATCTCTTCGGTATTATTTTTTAAACTTTTTGGAGTTCTGACGCTTATTCCGAGTTCCGACGCCGTTTTATCTACGGGAGATACCGTAAATTCTTTTTTTTTATTATTCCAAACGGGCGGTTTGGTATAAACCGATTTTAAGCTTGTTATGTTTAACTTTTCCAATTCCGCAATATGAAACAGGGATTCCGACGCTATTTCCGGGGTCCCCATAAATACTGCATTCAAAGAAGACATGGGATAGGCATAAAAGGCATTAAGGTTAAGTTAATTTTTAAGAAGTATAATCGGGCTCTTTTTCATGCTTTGCGGATTTCTTTTTCTTAAGCGAGGCGTTATATAATGACCGTTTTAAAGGAGAAACTTTATCTATAAACAAAATTCCGTCAAGATGGTCTATTTCATGCTGAAAAGCGACCGACAGCAAATCTTTTGCAGGTATGACAAACTCCCTGCCTGAAATATCGAGTGCTTTAACCTTTATCTCCCATGCTCTTTCGACGTCAGCATTAAATTTCGGTATCGACAGGCAGCCTTCTTCATAAGATGTCTTGCCTTCTTTAAAAATTATTTCGGGGTTGACGGCTATTATTAAGTCTTTATTCGCCGTAAGTATATCCGCTTCATTAAGGGAAAACGGCTTGTTCTTGTCCGCTTTCCTGCTGACGTCTAAAACGATTATGCGCTTATCTATTCCGGTCTGTGTCGCCGCGAGCCCGATGCCGTCGGCATTATACATAGTATAAACAAGGTCTTTAATCAAAGGAATATTTCCGGCGATTTCGTCCGGCTTCAAGGGGCGCGCCTTCGTCCTTAGCTTAGGGTCGGGATATTCTAATATTTTAAGAAATTGCATTGCCGTGCTAATTAAATTAATTACCGCTACCTATTTTATTAAAATTAAAATTCTTTTGATAAATAACTAATCCGTGAAGGGTTAACGGAAGATTATATAAATGTTCCGTTGCCGCATTAGGCAATTCATGCTTGAACGGCTGCGGAGGAACCTTTAACGCGGCAAAACCTGCGGGAATATTCTTTCTTTTCACCCTCAGAAGCGGACCGTGCTTCAAAGGCTGAGGTATCTCGCTTTGCGGGGTTATTTTAAACATCCCGTTGATTTTTTTAGAATCGAACCATATGCCTTTATTCCAAAAATAGTAAGTGCGGTTATAATAATAATAAACTTTTTGATTTTTTTTATTGACGTAAGCTTTCAGGTTTTTGGACATTTTAAGCATTATGAATTTCTTGTTTTCGGTATAATATTTTTTAGCTTTCGCTGCCGTTTCGGAATGCGCAAATCCTGGAATTATTAAAATAAAAAAAACCGCAAGCGCGGCAAACGCTAAACGGGTTGATATGGAATCTAAACGGTTCTTCTTGCCCGATGCCGATTTTTTAGACATATATGCCTCTTTTTTTGATGTTTTTATAATTAAACCTTTTATTTCATTATACATTATTAATAATAAAAATCAATTTTTTTATTGGATTTTATTAACCCCGATTAAGATTTTTCTTGACTTTATAGCCTTATAAGATATATTAATATTAATTAAGGTTCTATTCTAACGTTAATAAGGAGATGCTAAATGTTTAAAAAAATTCTATGCCCCGTCGATTTCAGCGATACTTCTATGAACGCCGCCAATAATGCTATTAATTTTTCTATGGAAATTAAGGCGGAAATTACGTTTATCCACATAATAGATATTCAGGCGCTGCAGAATATAGGCGATTTATCCGGCGGTGGAATAAACGATATTAACCTTCTTATAGAAGAAGAAAAACCGGTCTTGAGCAAACTTAAGGACGAGTGCGATAAAAAAGGCGTCAAAGTTAAAACGGTACTGACTCACGGAGAGCCTGTAAGCGTTATCCTTGAAACAATAAAAGAAGGCGGCCACGACCTTATAATTATGGGGACTCACGGAAAATCAGGCTTGACAAGATTAGTTCTGGGCTCTATAGCTGAAAACGTGGTAAGAAAATCCGATATTCCTGTTTTATTGTATCACTGCAAAAAATGCTGATTAATTAATAATAAATATGCGAATCGCGAATCCCGGTTTATAATCTCAAAAAGTTTGTAAATCGGGATTATTCTTTTGAATATCCTTCCATGACTTTTCCTAAAAAGACGGCTTCCGGAACCGCGCCGACTACTTCGGCGGATTCGTTGAATAAGGTTTTAGGAACGCTAAAAACCGAATACCTGTCGGAAAGATTGGGAAATTCCTGAATTTCTATAACGTCCGAAGTAATATTGTCGTTTACTATCGCAAAATTGTGTGCAAGAACCGCCGCCGGCGGACAATGAGGTCAGGTAGGGGTTACAAACACCTGAATATTTAAAGGTTTTATAATTTCTTTAAGTTTTTCCAAGGTTTTTTCGGAAAGACCGGTTTCTTTGGTAGAAACGTTAATTATTGCA
>JAJXZU010000110.1:0-4333 GCA_021779895.1 bacterium | reverse complement strand
TAGAAATTGAATTATCCGAGTATATCGGCGACAAAAAGGAAAAAGATTTAATAATAAATTCTTTGACGAATAAAATTCTGCATGAACCGACCATGCTTATAAAAAAAGCATCCGCAAACCCTGAAGGGGCAAGTTCCGTCGAGACGCTCAAAGCTCTTTTTAACCTTAATTCGGAAGATTCGACCGGTGCGGACAAAGGCAAGGAAGACGAAAACGCCGGCAAATATATAAAACTTATAAAATAAAGGTAAATTTTGAAAATAAAGATAGGGACAAGAGGGAGTAAACTTGCTTTATATCAGGCTAACCTCGTTAAAGAAAGGCTGTCCGAATATTACGGCGGACTTTCAAAAGACATAGAAATAGAAATAATAACCATAAAGACTTCCGGAGACAAGATTTTAAACGCGTCTTTAAGCAGTTTCGGCGGAAAAGGCTTGTTCGTAAAAGAAATAGAAGAAGCGCTTTTCAGCGGAGATGTCGATATTGCGGTTCACAGCCTGAAAGACGTTCCGCAGCTCATACCGGACGGCCTAATATTAGGCGCGGCTTTGAAAAGGGACGACCCGAGAGACTGCGTAATTTTAAAAGACAAACCTAAAACATTAGGGGAAGTCCATCCTGAAAACTTCGCGTCGCTGTTGAAAAGCCGTGCAATCGTCGGAACTTCAAGTTTAAGAAGAAGGTCTCTTATGGCGAGGCTAAGAGACGATCTTATATTCGAACCGTTAAGGGGCAATATCGACACAAGGCTCGAAAAACTAAAAAACGGTTTCTTCGACGCTATCGTTTTATCTTCGTCGGGGCTTATAAGGCTCAATCTCGAACATTACATCGATATATATTTAGACCCCGTCAAATTCATTCCTCAGTGCGGGCAGGGCGTAATAGCGATAGAGCATAAAACCGGCAGGTCCGACCTTAAAGAAATCATCGCGCCTTTAAACGACCAAGATACTTATGCCGCCGTTTTCGCCGAAAGAGCCTGCATCAGGGAGTTAAACTGCGGATGCGCGTCTCCGGTGGGAGCGTATGCTTATTTAAAAGGCGATATTCTGTGCATTAAAGGTTTCGTTTCAAACGTTCAGGGAGAATATCTCGAGGACGAATTCGAAGGCGCTAAGGACGATTACGAGAATATAGGCAGAAGTTTAGCTTTAAGGCTTATAGATAAAGGCGCTTTTGAAATACTGAGTAAAAATAATTTATAAAATAAAAAAGGAACTTAAAAGTCAATGAAAACAAAAAAGGCTAAAAAAGATATTAAAACAGGCGATAGAAAGAAAACCGGCAAAGTATATCTTGCGGGAGCCGGACCGGGCGACCCCGAACTGCTTACTCTTAAAACTAAAAGAATCCTCGGGGAAGCGGATGTAATAGTTTACGACAGTCTTATTTCCGAGGAAATTTTATCTTACGCAAAAGACGGGTGCGAGATAATTTATGCAGGCAAAAGGTCTTCCAACCATACCCTCCCTCAGTATTCCATAAACGAACTTCTTTCGGAAAAAGCAAAAACCAATAATATCGTTTTAAGGCTTAAAGGCGGAGACCCTTACCTTTTTGGAAGAGGCGGCGAAGAAGCCGAAAGGTTATTTAAGGACAAAATCCCTTTCGAGGTAATACCGGGCATTTCTTCTTCTTTTGCCGTTCCCGCTTATGCCGGAATACCTCTGACCCACAGGGATTACGCTTCTACCGTAGCGATTGTTACAGGCCATGAAGGGGAGCATAAGGAAAAAAGCACGATAAACTGGAAAGGACTGGCCGGCGCAGATACTATAGTTATATTAATGGGTTATAAAAATTTAGATTCCAATACGAAAAATTTAATTAAAGCCGGAAAAGATAAAGATACGCCTTGCGCGGTCATTCAGGAAGGAACTACTTTAAACCAGAAAGCCGCCGTCGGAACTTTAAGCACTATAGCCGAAGAGGTTGAAAAAAAAGGGCTAAAAAGCCCGCTGATATTAATCGTGGGCAATGTAGTAAAATTGAGAAATACTTTAAACTGGTTCGAAAAAAGACCGTTAAGCGGCTTAACGGTTATGGTTACGAGAGGAGAAGGACAGGCCGGCACGCTTTCGGAAAAACTTAAAAAACTCGGAGCATTCGTTATAAGTCTGCCGCTTATAAAAATACTCAAAGACGGCGAAGGCATTGATAAAACTAAAATCGATAATGCCCTTAAAAATATTAAAAAATACGATTATTTAGTTTTTACAAGCGCAAATGCCGTTTCCGCGTTCTTCGGACGTTATTTTTCTAAAGGAATGGATGTCAGGGCGCTTACCGGCAAGAAAATAGTTTCCGTAGGCAAAGTTTCTTCGTCGGAACTTTTAAAATACGGCATACTTCCCGACATAGTTCCGTCCGAGTCTTCGCAAACCGGAATAATAGACGTTTTGAAAAATACCGGTTTGAAAGGTAAAAAAATTCTTTTTCCTCAGGCTTTAGAGATTAACGAGGACCTTCCGGAATTTTTTAAATCCAAAGGCGCGGATATCGAAAACCTGCCTGTTTACGAAACCGTAGTGCCGGAAGAATCGAAAGAAGCTATGAAGGAAATTTTTAGCTCCGTTAAGAAGACGGGAAAAAACATAGGACTGCCCGATAATTTGGACCTTAAAAACCTCTTAATTACTTTTACAAGCTATTCCACCGTGGAAAATTTCGCGAACGCGTTGGAAGGCATTAAGAAAGGACTTTTAAAACAGGTAATCCGTTCCGGCGTTAAGTTTGCAAGCATAGGAAAGAAGACTGCCGGATATGCGTTGGGATTTGGCATGAAATCTGATATAATATCTAAAGACGTCAATATAGATTCTTTAGTTGACGGAATAGCAGGTTTTTATAAAAAAATAAAATAAAAAGGAGAAAATATAAATGATAGGCATTTCAAAACTTTACTGCGGCGGAGTTCATGCGTCGGACGCCCTTAGATACGGGCGTATGTCGAGCAAGCTGCCCTCGCATCTTTTGCAGTTTTCCGAAGATAAGAAACCCGTAATAGTATGGAATATGACGAGAACCTGTAATTTAAACTGCGTCCACTGCTATTCCCAGTCTAAAAATCTTCAATACAACAACGAGCTTACGCTTGAAGAAGGAAAAGCTTTTATAGACGATATATCCGCTTTCGGTTCTCCCGTTATGCTTTTTTCGGGAGGCGAACCCTTAATGCACCCCCATTTTCTAGACCTGTGTTTTTACGCAAAATCAAAAGGTATGAGAGCGGTCATTTCTACCAATGGAACGCTTATAACCAAAGAACTTGCGCAGGAATTAAAAAAAGTAGGTTTGTCGTATGTAGGCATAAGCCTTGACGGACTTGAATCCGTTCACGACAGGTTCAGGGGCAAAAAAGGCGCCTTCAGGGAAGCGATAGACGGCATAAACTATGCCAAAGAGGCAGGGATTAAAGTCGGCTTAAGATTTACAATAAACAAAAGAAACGCTCAGGAAATTCCGGGAATTTTTAAGCTTCTGGAAGAAGAAAACATTCCGAGGGTCTGTTTTTATCACCTTGTTTATGCAGGAAGAGGAACAAAGCTTATGGAAGAAGATTTATCCCACGAGGAAACGAGGCAGACGGTAGATGCCATACTCGAACTTACGAAAGAAGTATATTCCAGGGATAATCAAAAAGAAGTCCTTACGGTAGATAACCACGCAGACGGACCTTATATTTATTTAAAACTCTTGAAAGAAGGAAAACGGGAAGAAGCCGCAAACGTTATGAGCCTTCTTAAAATGAACGGAGGCAACAGTTCCGGAGTCGGCATCGGATGCGTAAGCTGGGACGGCGAAGTTTATGCGGACCAGTTCTGGAGGCACTACTCTTTCGGAAACGTTAAAGAAAGGAAGTTCAGCGAAATATGGACGGATACGTCTAATCCTTTAATGAAACAGCTAAAAAACAAAAAAGAATACGTAAAGGGAAAATGTAAAGACTGCAAATGGCTCGATATCTGCAACGGCAATTTCAGGGTAAGGTCTGAGGCGAAAGAGGATGATTTATGGGCGCCGGATCCGGCATGTTATCTGACGGACGAGGAGATATACGATGCAAAATAACCATATGGCTTCTCCTCATGGACATCCGGAGGCAGGCGGACATCCAAACGCTATGCATGGCGCGATGCCGAAAAAAAACGAACTGAGATTGGTTTTCTGGGAGCTTACCGCAAGGTGCAATCTAAAATGTATCCATTGCAGGGCTGAAGCCCAGATGGAAAAGCAGGAAGACGAGCTTTCCACGGAAAAGTGTTTTAACGTGATAGACGAATTATGCAAATTTAGCAGTCCTATCCTTATTTTAACCGGAGGCGAA
>JAJXZU010000162.1:0-4343 GCA_021779895.1 bacterium | reverse complement strand
TAAAGAATGGTCTGCCGTCCCGCCAAACATAAGAGACCTTGTCCTTGGATGAAAAAATACCGCATCGATGCCGGCTGACTCGGCAATTTTACCTATTTTCAAAAAATTAACCGAATTTTCGTCGTATCCGCTTCTGATTTTTATCGTAAACATAGAATTTTTCAATGCGTTTCTGACGTATTCGGCTATAAGGGAAAATCCTCTTGCGTCTTTTAATATCGCGCTGCCTGCCCCCGTCTTCACCACCTTTTTAACGGGACAGCCCATATTCACGTCTATAACCTTGAATCCTTTATCTTCGGCTTTTTTAGCCGCCAGAGCAAGTATGCCGGGCTCGCTTCCGAAAAGCTGAATTCCGGTTTTGTCTATATCTTTTCCTGTTTCCAGCAGTTCCAGAGTTCCTCTGTCGTTATGCAAAAAGCCTGCCGCGCTTACCATTTCCGTAAAAGAAAAATCTGCGCCATATTTCAGGGCAGTTTTCCTAAAAGGAAATCCCGTTATTCCGGCCATAGGGGCAAGAATAAACTGTCCTAAATTAATTTTATTCATTAAATGCCTTAATAATATTATTTTCTATAAAATCGGCGATTTTTTCGGAATCGTTTATATTTATTTGCGGAACATCCAAATCTTTTATAAATTCGTCCGCGCATACGAGAATAAGATCGGCATCGTTTTTAAACCTTGGCTTCAAATCCGCGTCGATATCCTTTCTTAACAGTTCTATTTTTTTTACCTTTAAATCTTTAAAGCCTTCGATTATAACGATATCCAAACCTACAAAATACTTAGATAATACGGCCTCTATTCCCGTATCGAAAGACGAATCTATATCGCTGAAAAAAGCCGCTTTATCTTTAGAAATCAGCATTGTAGAAAATGCTCCTGCGTTTTTATGCATCCATGAGTCCTTTCCGGGAATATCCGCTTCAAAATCATGGTCGGTATGTTTAACGGAAGAAACCTTATAGCCTCTATCGGACAGTATTTTTATAATCTTAACGATTAGAGTGGTTTTGCCCGTGCCCGATTTAGCTATAAATGATACGACTTTAGGAATTTTAACTTTTTTAGGCATATTTTTTTATAAAACTTCTCATAAAACGTATAATTATAATATAATTAATTATAACAAAATTTAAAATAAAGCCAAATACAAATCAAGTAAAGGAGATAGTTTATGCCCCAGATCCGCAATTCCTCCAAGGGATTGAGCACGGAAGAAGCAAAAAGGCTTTTATGGCAATACGGTCCTAACGAAATTGTCGAAAGGCGGCCTAACCCTTTTTTGCTTTTTTTTAAAAAATTTTGGGGGGCTATCGCGTGGATGCTTGAAGCCGCACTTTTGTTGGAGTTGGCTTTTGGGAAAACTCTTAATGCCGTGATTATTGCCTTTTTACTCACATTTAACGCAGCCTTGGGCTTCTTCCAAGAGCAAAAGGCTTCCGGTGCGGTGGAACTGCTAAAAAAGAAACTACAGGTAACGGCAAGGGCTTTAAGGGACGATAAATGGACGGTTATCCCCGCAAGAGAGCTTGTTCCCGGAGATTATATCGTTTTGCGCATGGGCGATTTTGCTCCGGCAGATTTGGAAATTTCCGAAGGAAATGCCGACGTCGATCAATCGGCATTAACTGGAGAATCGCTGCCGGTAGAAAAAGTGCCCAACGATACCGTATATTCCGGCTCCATTATCAGGCGGGGGGAAGTAAGCGGGTCGGTTACGGCAACCGGTTCCAAAAGTTATTTCGGAAAAACGACCGAGCTTGTGAAATTGGCAAAGGTGCCGTCTCAGGCGGAAATGTTAATCATGTCCATAATCAAATATCTTATTGCTATGGACGGCATACTTGTTGTGGCTATACTCGTATATGCGGCCATAACAGGAATACCGATGGAAGACACGCTGCCTTTTGCGCTGATACTCCTTATCGCTTCGGTTCCGGTCGCGCTTCCTCCCACGTTTACGCTTGCAAATGCTATAGGGTCTATAGAATTGTCTAAGGAAGGCGTACTTACCACAAGATTAGGCGCTATTGAAGATTCCGCGGCAATGGAGGTTCTGTGTTCCGATAAGACGGGAACATTGACGATGAATGAACTTACGCTTTCCACTATTCGTCCTTATGGAAATTTTAACGGGAACGATTTATTAAAAATGGCGTCTATAGCTTCGGAAGAAGCGGCTATGGATGCGATAGATAAAGTTATCCTCGACAAGGCTAAGGAGTTAAATATAAGTATCCCGCAAAAGACGAAATTTATTCCTTTCGACCCCGATACAAAACGGTCGGAGGCCTTTTACCTCGATAACGGAAAATCATATAAAGCGATTAAAGGCTCGCCTTTAATTATAAAAGAATTCTATACGGGCATCGATTGGGAAAAGGAATCTGCGGAGTTTTCAAACCGCGGAGAAAGGACTCTGGCTGTTTTAGGCGGAGAGGAGGGCGCCGTTCCGAAATTTTATGGATTATTAGGATTATCGGATCCGCCCCGACCAGATTCAAAAGACGTTATAACCTTACTTAGAAAGGATTTGAATATAAAGGTTAAAATGCTGACGGGAGATAACTCGGCGACGGCGGTTAATATAGCCGAAAAATTGGGCATAAACGAAAAAATTTGCGATTACGACAATTTGAAAAAAGAAGGTAAAATCGAATTAAATTACGAAGCATTAAACTGCGGCGTGTACGCCGGTATTTTTCCCGAAGACAAATATAATCTCGTTAAGGCTTTGCAAAAAAAAGGAAAAGAGGTTATAGGTATGACGGGAGACGGTGTAAACGATGCTCCCGCCCTTAAACAGGCTCAAGTGGGCATTGCCGTGTCAAGCGCGACGGACGTGGCAAAGGCCTCCGCAAGCCTTGTCCTTACGAGTCCAGGATTATCGGGGATGATTAGCGCCGTTAAAACGGGAAGGCGCGTTTACCAGAGGTTATTTTCTTACATATCCAATAAAATAGTCAAGACTATACAAACAGGCTTATTTTTGGCTTTAGGACTCTTAATATTCGGGATTAAAAACTTTGACGTCAAAGCCATGCCGCTTATAATCCTTCTGCTGATTTTTACAAACGACTTTGTAACGATGTCTTTATCTACCGATAATGTCAAATACTCAAATAAACCCAACAAATGGAATATAATGGAGATTATGGAGATTTCTTTGGCATTTTCGCTCGGCTGGCTCGTATATATATTCGGTATCTACCTTTGGGGTTTGAAACTGCTCGTTTTATCTAAACCAGTACTGGATTCTTTTATATTTTTAGGGCTTGTATATTCCGGCCACGCCAATATATTTTTAGTTCGCGAAAAATCACATTTATGGAATTCGATGCCGTCAAAACCCCTTTTAATAACAGAATTAAGCGGTATTATTTTAGCTACGCTCATGGCGGCTTACGGATGGCTTATCGCTTCAGTCCCGTTAAATTATATAATGTACCTTATAATTTTTACGTTAATCTTTACGGCGGTACTGGATTTTATAAAGGTACCTCTTTTAAGAAAATATACGTAACTAAAATACGCCTTAGATTTGCTAATCTAATTTTATAGCCGAAGCGTAATTCAGATACTTTATAAATTCTTCTTTAGTCGGAGGATTTTTAATTCCCGTATTGAAAATTTTCCTTTTCTTTTCGTACCATTTTACGAAATCCTCTTCCGGGATATTTTTTGCTTCGGCAAGCAGTTCTCCTATTAATGCGTTCAATGCCTTTTCGGGCGAATCTTTCTCCTTTATGCCGTTATTATTCATAATCTATCGCCAGTTAGTCCTCGAAAATTCAGGCAGGTCCTCGAAATCGCCCCTTACCGCATATCCTTCGTTTATATTATATATCTCAAATTCGCTGTCGATAACAAACGAATATATATTTCCGTTCAAAAATTCGTCTTTATATTTAAGGCATTTTAATCCCTGTCTTATAATAGCGGATAAGATTCCGCTGCCGGCGATATCGCCCAGTAAAATTGCCCCGACTAATACCTCGCCATCATAGACGAGTTTTCTGTAAACGTTTTCGTCCTGAAACATATAAACCTTTTGCGACTCGTTTGCCGGATGCGTCAGGCCTATGGTTACTATAGGCAGTCCGTAAATTTCAACGGAATTTAAACCCATTCCTCCGGGATACTCCCTGTAAACTCCTGCCATATTCGTACCGGCAACCCGTCCTTCTTCGCATGCCAGAGGCACTATCGCGATAATATTCGGACGCTTGTTCAATATATCGTAAATTACGGCGGCGTCTCCTCCCGCATATACGTCTTTGACGCTAGTCATCATAGTTTTATCGACTATGATGCCCCTGTCTATTTTTATTCCGCTC
>JAJXZU010000053.1:0-4369 GCA_021779895.1 bacterium | reverse complement strand
TTCGTCCATAGTTATTTTTTCTTTTTGGTTTTTAATAGCGTAAATTGCCGATGAACTTATTATTTCTATTATCTCGCCTAGAAGTCCTTCGCTTGTTTCTAAAATGTATTCGGCAAGTTTATCGTTTTCCGCAATGGCCGATTCTTTTTTAAGAGGCAGTATTTTTTCGATAGATTTAAGCAAGGCTTTATATTCGTTATTAAAGTTCCACCTTTTTAAATACATCGGTTTAAACCTCGAACTAATCTGAAAATCGGTATTCGTAGCGTTAAGAGCCTCTTTAATTCCCACGAGAACTATAGGCATTAAGAGTTTATTGTTAAGATTTTTTAATGCGTTCATAAATTCTTTTTGCCTTGCAACCGAACCGCTTAGAATATTGTGGATTTCATCAACTATAAGCATTTTAGTCCCGAACTTAGAAAAATAATAGGTTATTTCGACATCTTTTCTCGATAAGGAATCACTTTTCTTAAACGGTATTAATAGTTCGTCTAAGATAGAATCGTAAAACATACCGATGTCCGGTCTCGGCGGAGCCTGAACTATTATAACGGGAACGGCGTCCGTTTCTATTCCGTCGGTCGGCATGTGCATCTTCAAGAATTTTTTTACGACGCTGGTTTTTCCGTTATTGCTGTCGCCCACTATAAGAAGGCAAGGCATTCTCGATTTTCTGGGTTCTATAAGCAGGTCTTCGAGCTTATTCAGTATTTTTTGCGCACCGGAATATACTATAAATCTTTCTTTTTTAATATATAAGGTTCGTTCCTCGTCCGATTTATCTAAAAACTCTATGGTTTTTGGCGTCAATCTGCCAGCTATATCCGCCGAAACTTTATTGACAAGACCTACTTTGTTTTTATCTTTCATTGCCTTTTCTCCTATCGTATTTTAAATTAATCGTCGTATTCGTCAATTTCGAAAGCCTCTATCCCACTTTCGCTTGTTTTTTCCTGCCCATTCAAGCCGTCAGCCTTTCCCTTTTCTTTTAGAACTTTCTCCGTTCCAGATTCCGCCGTATCGGACAATTTTTCCCCCGCTTTTTTATAAGCAGGATTGAGTTTAAGCTGATTTTCTATCTCGAGCTTAATTTTATCTTTATGATGGTTATTGGACGACAGTTTCCGCCTGACTGTTTTTGTCTTTTCGAACGATTCGGCCTCGATCTGTTTTAATTTTTTTAACGCCTGAAATAACCTATTTTCGTCGTAATCTTTTAAGCCCTCTTTTTTAAGGTATCTTTTTGCCTCTCTTATATCCCAGATAGAAACGCAGGGATTCCCGATATTGCGGTAAGGTATAGGGAAATAAATTTTAAGCTCCGGTTCGTAAAAATAAATTTTACTTATATCCCTTGGGTCGAATCTTACGACGAACGTTTTTCTTTTTTTGCCGTTATTATCCTCGATTCTAATGTATTTCCTTAATACGTCGTGGTAATATTTGATATTCTCGAACGATATGCCGTCTTTCTGTATAGTCCTTTCGGTAAACGGCAGAAGGGATATTCTGATTCTTTCCGATTCTTCCCTGTCTATCATATCCGGCAGACCCGTCCCCGCCGTTTTTTCGTCCCCGAGTATTCCAGTTTCGTATTTCTTTTCAGGGGTCATGCCGATTTCGGAATGTATGGACTTATGGTAAACGTTGACTATAAATTCCGCTATCCATTTTTCGAGTTCTTTTAAGGTGAATACGGCTTTTGCTTCCGAATCGTATTCGCCCCTTTCTTTAGGGTTAGAAAAAGTCGTGCCGGAAAGGGTATGAATCCGCATATTCATAGTTTTCACTATTCTTTCGATATGGCCGCCGTAATAAGGGGCGCCTCTCGGTCTGAAATCTATTCCTATGTTAAATTCCTGACAGAACCTTCTAAGAGCCTCCCCTCTGAACTCAGAAGCGTTATCGAGGTGTATGGTCATAGACTTAGGGATTCCGTAAATGTTCCAGTTCCCCTCTACCCCAAGGCTTTCCAGATAATTATTTTTCGGCATTATTCCCATATATAAAGCCTGACCGACGGAAAAAAAGCTCGGCGCCTGAAGCGTAACGTAAAAACCGTACACCATTCTGCTAAATATATCGAACGCTATCGTAATATAAGGTCTTCCTATCGGCTTTCTCATTATCTCGTCCACCACGATAATATCTAAAGGCGTATGGTCTATCTGGACTATTTCGAGCGGGAAATCGGCATTAAAAGATTTTTGGACCGGATGAAATTTACTTAAAAATTCGCTTTTGCCGCGCCTGAGCCTGAAAATTCTAGCGGGATTTTCCGCCTTTATCCTGTTTCTTATAGTGTTATCGGACGGCGCAATTTTACCCGTCTGCTTAAAATGGATTTTAATATTTTCGATAACCTTGCTTGCGGGCAGTTTCTGCTTTGTAAGATATTCGTTATCGATATAGCTTTTTATTATTTTTTCGGATTCTTCGTCAAGCCTTGTTTTTCCTTTCCCGCCCCTTTCTTTAAAGCTGGGAACAAGCGAACTTGTTGTTCCGGTTGATAAATATCTTTTTATCCACCGGTATAAGGTTATATAGGATTCTTTAAATTCTTCGGCTCTATTAACGACCTGTTTTTTAGTCCTGTCCGCCGTCAAAAGCGGTTTTATGACTTCAAATCTTCTTTGCGCTTCTTTCCAATCCTTTTCGCTGAATAATTCTAACGGAGTTTTGTCCCGAACGATTTCGGCAACGGGATTAGACAATTCTCTTATCGGCAGTTTTGCTATATCGCCGGTTTTTAAATTCTTTCCGAGAACAGTTTCGAGGTCTATAGGATTAAGAATTTCGTATATTTCGTTTTTATATGAAACCTTATTCCCCTTATGCAGAGACAATATCATATTCTACCTCTTTATTATTTAACCTCGTTAAAACGGAATTGTTTAAGGGATTATTAAGATTTAAGGAAAGTTTCTTTTTAAAAACCAGATGCCATATAACCGGCAGTATAATCATTTTTTCCGAATCGTTTAAAGCGGTCATATTTAAAAGCTCGTTTACGGTTAAACCGCTTCCGTATGAAGCGGAATAAATTTTATTTTCGTATTCGTCGTATTTGCCGTTTGATTTAGGTCTTTCGGAATATCTATAAAGGAATTTTATATTGCCTATATAGGTTTCGTTCAGCTTTTTATCGGTAAATATCTTAAATAAGTAGCCGTTTTCTTTGGAGTATTTTGAAACTACCTTAACTTTATTAACTATTTTTTCTTTCTTTTCCTTGATTTCTTTTAAATATTTTATTTCGACCAGCAGAGGTTTTTTATTCAATGCGGGTCTGAAGTAAATTAAGCAGTCGGGTATATATATTATTTTTCTGCCTTTAAACACTGTTTCTACTTTAACGGGCTGTTCCTGATAGCTTTCAATTTCGTCGTTAAACTCGAACGTCAGATAAAATTTTTTTTCGAGCTGGGATTCGAAGTCTATATTTCTTTTATTCTTAACGCTGTAGAAGTATCCGGCGACAGACCTTGTTTGGACGGGGATTTTTCTGACGGAAGCCATTTTAATTTATCCTGTTTAAAATTAATTAATTTTAGCTTTGTCAATATAGTATCATTTACTTTTGTATTTGTCAAGGTATTTTCATTATATTATATCATAGTATCACTTTATTTTGTAATTTATATTTTTTAACAATATGATAAAATCTAATAAATTTAGCTATAGAAGTTTCAATTATTATTGGAACTTACACCTCCAGCCCACCCGTAGCAAGTGCGAATTACGCGAACTCTGCCGGCACGGCTTCATATGCGAATAGCGCCGGAACTGCTAATAGTGCTAATAACGCGAATTATGCCAATACGGCGGGGTATGCGAACAGTTCAGGATTACCTAGTTGGAGTCAGGAAACAAATAACTATGTAGGGCAAGTTATTAATCCTAACGGATATTGCAGTGAAGTTTTATGGACAAACAATACGCAATCCACATTATTTTATCAATATTCAACTAAATATGGTTCCGGTTTTAGTTTTATTAATCCTGGACAACAAATAGAATTTTCTGCTAATGAATGTGCAAAAATGTATTTCTTGTCTGCTTATAGTGGATGATTTTTAAATCAAAAATTATTAGTTTTTGTTAAATTTTCACGGATTAACAGTATAAGCACTAACTAATTCCCACCCCAACGCACATCCAGTTTCTTGTCCGGGCTGCAATACCTCAATATTACCGATAGAACCGCTTGTACCATTAATTAAAATATCTACAAATTTAGTAGAAACATTGATATATTGATATTGGCCCGATGAACAATTTGAAGCTGTCAATGCTATTTGAGCTGATGCATTTTGATATTGTGTATAATATACATAGTTTGTATTCATTGTTGCCTGGTCTCTCG
>JAJXZU010000143.1:0-4379 GCA_021779895.1 bacterium | reverse complement strand
AAAGAGAGCATTACGAAAAGCCGAGCGTCAAGAAAAAGAAAAAAGCGGCGGCTTCCAGAAAAAGAAATTCCAAAAAGAATTACTTCAATTATTAATATTATTAATAAAAACTTTATGAGCTATATAGATATAGCCTTTTTAGTTTTATTTATCGCAATAATGATAAGGGGCTTTTTCAGGGGCTTTATAAAAGAGGCTATATCCCTGCTCGGAGTTTTTGCCGCCTATTTAGGCGCAACGTACGCAAGTTTGCATTATATCGCCAAACCGTTTCATAGCGAAGAGATAGGGAAAATTATTATCTTTTCCGGAGTATTTATCGCCGTCTTAATTGTTTTCGCATTAATTTCGCTGATAATTACCAAAATTATAAACCTGCTTCAATTAGGATTTTGCAACAGGTTGTGCGGTTTTTTTTTGCCGGAATTAAAACTTTTTTATTGTTGAGTTTAGTTTTATATTTTATTTTTTCGTTCCATGCGGTTAATAAACGCTTTGGATATTACAAATCTCAGAGTTTTATACCTTACTTTCTCAAAACAGGCAAATTTTTATCCCCCTATCTCGGCAGGTTTTATTAAAATTTTTCTTTCCGAAAAAACGATTAATATTTATAAATTATGGACAGAAATATAGAAACCGTATTGTCTTATGTAAATATAGTCGATGAAGTGTCCGGGTTCGTCAAACTAAAAAAAACCGGCCAAAATTATTCCGGCTTATGCCCTTTCCACTCGGAAAAGACTCCTTCGTTTCACGTCAACGAATCAAAAGGCCTTTATTATTGTTTCGGATGCGGAAAAGGCGGCAATGTTATAGGATTTCTTAAGGATATAAAAGGGGACTCTTTTAAAGAGGTTATAGATTATCTTAAGAAAAAATATAATATACCGCTCGAAGATACGAAGTTTTATAGAACCGCTCAAACAGCCGCAAACGAAGCCCCGCTTAAAAAAATTCTTAATCTCGCTTTAAACTTTTATTACGAAAATCTTTTCGTTTATATGTCAAGCAGCGGACATATAATGAAATACCTTAAAGACAGGGGTATAGACGAAAATACCGCAAGGGATTTTAAATTGGGATATGCGGGGTTCGGAAACGGGTTAACGGCGCTTTTGCTTAATAACAAAGCCGATTTAGACATTGCCCTAAATGCCGGATTGTTAATTAAAAAACAGGAGCATAACAGAGGGTATTCGGACAGGTTCGTCAATAAGCTTATTATTCCAATAATGGATAGGTCGGGAGAGCCTATTGCGCTGGCGTCCAGAATAATTTTAAAAGAGGGCGAGGCGTCCCCGCTTAATTTTCCTAAATATATAAATACCAATAACTCCGAAATTTTTGTAAAAAATAATACCCTCTACGGTTTAGACAAAGCCCTGCCTTTTATTAAAAAAGAAAACGCCGTTTTTGTGGTCGAGGGCTATTTCGATATGATAACGCTTTATTCCAGAGGCGTTAAGAACGTGGTCGCGACGATGGGCACCGCCCTTTCTAAAAATCACATAGTTAATTTATCGAGATTAAGCGACGAGATTATTCTTCTTTATGACGGCGATAAGGCAGGCATAAATGCGATAAATAGAGGGATGGAATTATTCGGGAGTTTTATGGAAAGTCCCGAAAAAAATATATATGCGGTATGCCTGAACGACGGCAGCGACCCCGACAGCTATGTAAGAAAATACGGGCGGGACAGTCTTATAAAATTAATACGGGACGGCAAAAAAACGCCGGTAGAGTTTGCCATAGATTATTATATTGAAAAAAGGGAAAACAACGGTATAATCAAAGATAGGGGCAACGAAAGAAGCGAAAAGAATCTTAAAGAAAAAATATCGGCGATTCGCGAAATAGCTCCTTTTTTGAAGAAAATAAATGATAATATTATCTTTTCCCATTACCTTAATATACTTGCCAACAGGCTTGGATTAAAGGAAGAGGCGGTAAGAGAATGTATAGATTCTAACGAAACGCGGGGCGCAAATATTAATGCCGGCGACAATGAAGCTTATGCTGATACCGAATTTGCGGCCGGCAACGGGGCCTTAGGATATGCAAAAGAAGATTCAAATATAGAAGATATAATAGTAGGTAAATTATTCTGCAATTTGCTATTGACAGAATATATAAGCGATGATATAATAAATGAATTTTCCGATAAAAATGCCGTTTTTATAATTAGAGAAATAAAAAATGCATTAAAAAACGGTATAAACAAAGAAAATAATATTAGCATTAAAAGTAAGATAGAAGATATAGTTTTAAAAACCGAAAACAGCTCGAAATGGAGTCAAATATATTATTCGAGTTTATTAAGGGAAGATAAAAGCTCGGAAGCCAAAAACGGCAAGGACGATTTTAAAAAACTTCTCATTAAATTAAAGGTCGATAACATAAATAAGACCTGCAAAGGCATTTTGGGCGAAATCAGAAGCGGACTGCTCGATGAAAGCGGCAAACATCTTAAATGGCAAGAACTTAACAGGTTAAAATATATTTCTAAAGAATTTCAGAGAAAAATCTGCGGTTATTAAGGGTGATAATTTACATTAATATATGATTAAAAAAAATATAAAGAATAAAAATAAGGAAAACATAAAAGCAAATATTAATAATAATATTAATAAAACTGCCGGCAAATCCAAAGCCGCCGTTGCCGATACCTTAAAAGACAAAGAATTAGAGAATAAGATAATCAGCAAAAGCGTCGAAAAGATAAAGGACCGTCCCGGCAGATTGAGTTACGACGATTTTAACGATATACTGCCCCAGAATATAGTATCTCCTGACCAGATAGACGATTTGATAAGTATGCTCGGGGAAAAAGATATAGACCTCGGGAGAGACACATCGTCCATCTTCATAAAAGCGGGACATTCGAAGTTTGCGGGCGAAGAAACGTTTAACGAAGAGGCCGAAGTCGAAGAAGAAGATTTATCTCTTAAAACAAACGACCCCGTCAGAATGTATCTTAAAGAAATGGGCTCGGTTTCTTTGCTTACCCGCGAAAGAGAGATAGAGATAGCAAAGAGCATAGAAGAAGGAGAGGAAGAGATTTTTTCTTCGGTTCTTAACTCGGATATATTAATAAAATGGGTAATATCGATAGGGGACAAATTAAAAAATCAGGAGCTTAACATTACCGGAATAGTTTCCGATTTCGACGACGTCGATTTTCCGAGCGATAAAGATATAGAAAAATCTACGGGCAGATTTTTGTCTATTATCGAAAAAATTAAAAAAGAAGTAAAATTTACGGAAAATAAATCCAAATCCGATACGTCCGGCAAAAAGCGGAAAAAAGAAAAAACAAGGGCAGAAGAGGGTAATTCGGATACCGGCGGGTCAGATATCGAAGACCATATAGAAAACATCGATGCCGCCAATATAACAAAAGTTTTTACTTGGACGTCTCCTAAAAATTTAACTCAGGAAACAAAAAAAAAGATACTCGGCTACATTAAAGATTTAAGGCTGAAAAAGAAAATATCCGACAAAGTCATAATGAGGCTTAAAAATCAAAACGGGAAAATCTTAGAATTCGAAGAAAGCATAAAAGAACTCGAATCTACGTATAAAAAGAAAAACGAAATAAGCGAGCAGTCTAAATCGCAGGAACATAAACGGTTAGAAAGCATAAACAAGCTAATTAACGAATATAAGGCTAAGATAGCCGCATCCGAAAAAGAAGTCGGCGTTTCTAAAAGCGAACTTAAAAAAATAGTCGAAGCCATAAAAATCGGCGAAGAAAAATCCAAGGTCGCTAAGACCGAGCTTGTAGAAGCGAATTTGAGGCTTGTCGTTTCCATCGCTAAAAAATATTCAAACAGGGGACTTCAATTTTTAGACCTTATTCAGGAAGGAAATATAGGGCTTATGAAAGCCGTGGAAAAATTTCAGTATCAAAGAGGATATAAGTTTTCTACATATGCTACATGGTGGATAAGGCAGGCCATAACGAGGGCAATTGCCGACCAGGCGAGAACTATAAGAATTCCGGTTCATATGATAGAAACCATAAATAAATTAATCAGAACTTCCCGGGCTTTAGTGCAGGAAATAGGAAGAGAGCCGGTTCCGGAGGAAATTGCCGAGAGAATGGACCTTCCCATAGATAAAGTCAGAAAGGTTTTAAAGATAGCCAAAGAACCTATTTCTTTGGAAACGCCTATAGGCGAAGAAGAAGATACGCATCTCGGAGATTTTATAGAAGACAAGGCGACGGTTCTTCCTTTAGAAGCCGCAATAAATTCGGATCTTGAAGAACAGACGGGAAGGGTCTTGTCGTCTCTTACAGAAAGGGAAGAAAAGGTCTTAAGAATGAGGTTCGGCATAGGTATAAAATCGGACCATACCCTTGAAGAAGTAGG
>JAJXZU010000156.1:0-4392 GCA_021779895.1 bacterium | reverse complement strand
GGATACGCAAGCACAACCTCTAAGGCATTTTTGCCTATAGACCCCGTAGAGCCGGCAAGAAATATATTACGCATATTAATTTAGCCCCTAAATCACGGTTAGAAATCATTTTTAAATACTTTATTCAACGCTTTAAATAATATGCCGCCATATAATAAAAAAAGGGGGCCGCGAGTATAAGGCTGTCTATCCTGTCGAGGATGCCGCCGTGACCCGGAATTAAATATCCCGAATCCTTTTTCCCGCCCATTCTTTTGATTAACGATTCGGTTAAATCCCCCACCATTCCCGCAATAACGGTTACGGACGACAAAATTATAAAAGAAACTGCGTCAAATCTTTTATAATCGCCTATGAACATCCTGAAAACCAGGACAACGAGAACCGCCGATAAAAAACCTATTAATGCTCCTTCCGTCGTTTTCTTAGGGCTGAGCGAAAAAATAAGCTTGTGCCTGCCGAAATGCCTTCCGCCGTAATACGCGAAAATATCGGATGCCCATACGAGTATAAATAATAACAGGAGCAGAAGCTTACCGCCGGAAAGTTGAAAAATTTTCAGCAGGAAGGATATGAGAAAACCCGCATAAAATATTGAAAATATATCTATAAATATGCTTTTGCCGAAATCCGTTTTAAAGAAAAGCACATTTTTGAAAAAAATCAGAAAACCCGATAAAAAAAAGATAAATATGAAAGCGTCCGGTTTTAAAAACGCAAACGAAAAAGCCGTTAATATAGCAAGGATTTCGGGCAGGATAAAATATTTATACCCCGTCAAGTCGAAGATACCGTATATTTCATAGACGGAAAGCGCGGTCAATACGGCCGATACCAAAAAAAATTCATATATATCGAGCAGAAAGATAGATAAAATTATTACTATTCCGAATATAATGCCGAATATAAATCTTTTAGCGTCAAATCTCGGTTTTTCCAAATTTTCTTACCCTTTTTTCATAGTTTTTTAATGCGGCGGTTAAATTTTTCTTTCTAAAATCCGGCCATAAAGTTTTAGTAAAATACAGTTCCGTATAGGCGGCCTGATAAAGCATAAAATTGGAAAGCCTGCGTTCTCCGCTTGTTCTTATAAGAAAATCGGGGTCGGGAATACCCGCCGTGTAAAGATACGACGAAAAAAGTCCGTCGTTTATATCTTCGATATCGATTCTGCCTTCCTTAAAATCTTCGGCAATTTTGGAAGCGGCACTTAATATTTCTTCCTTAGAACCGTAACTTAGAGCAAGCGTCAGGTTTAACGCGCCGAAATTTTTTGTTTTTTTTACCGCCTCTAACAGCGTAGATTTCGACTGTTCGGGAATTCTGCCTATATTGCCTATAAAATTAAGCCTGATTTTATTTTTAATGAGATAAGGAAGTTCAAGCCTGATATATTCGTCGAGAAGCTGCATTAAAGAATCGACTTCTTCCGCGGGTCTCTGCCAGTTTTCGGAAGAAAAGGCGTAAACGGTAAGATATTTGATTTTATGCTCTATAACGCCTTTTATAACGGATTTTAAAGATTTTATCCCTTCTATATGTCCGTATATCCTGTCTAAATTCCTTTTCTTTGCCCATCTGCCGTTTCCGTCCATAATAACGGCAAGATGGTTCGGGATATTTTTAAGGGTCATACTTCGGATATTTCTTTTTCTTTATGCTTTGTTATTTCATCTATTTCTTTAATAAAGCCGTCGGTCAATTCCTGAATTTTCTTTTGAATTTTAAACGATATATCCTCGGATATTTCTTTGGATTTTTCCGCGGATTTTATTTTTTCGTTTGCCAGCCGCCTGAAATTCCTGACCTCCTGCTTAATGGATTCCGAAAGTTTGCTTATCTGCTTTATTATTTCTTTCCGCCTTTCCTGAGTCAAGGCGGGTATGATAATGCTTATGCTTTTGCCGTCGTTGGACGGATTTAAGGACGGGTCGTATTTTTGTATGGCTTTTTCTATAGCTGAAAGAGAGCCTGCATCCCATGGGTTTATAGTTATCGTCCTGCTGTCGGGAACGGAAATAGAGGCAAGCCTTATTATAGGAGAAACAGCGCCGTAATATTCGACGTTTATCGCGTCTATCAGCCCCGTAGATGCCCTTCCCGTCCTTATCCTTGCCAGTTCGTTTTTATATGATGAAACCGCGTGGGACATTTTTACTTTCGTCTCGTTAATAAACGTAGGTTCATTCATAACGTCCGCCCCTCAAAAAATTAAGAATTAGTGATTACCGTGCCTATGGGTTCGCCTTTAACGACTTTTAATAAATTGCCGGGAACCAGCAGGTTAAAAACGACTATAGGCAGTCTGTTATCCATACATAAAGATATAGAAGTGGAATCCATAACTTTTAAATTTTTATTCAAAACATCGATATAAGTGAGTCTTTCAAATTTTACCGCCTCCGCGTTGACAAACGGGTCGTCGCTGAAAACCCCTTCGATTCTCGTAGCCTTAAGGATGACGTCGGCATGAATTTCCATAGCCCTGAGAGATGCGGCAGTATCGGTTGTGAAGTACGGATTCCCCGTTCCCGCGGCAAATATAACCACTCTCTTTTTCTCTAAATGTCTCAATGCCCTGCGCCTTATATAAGGCTCTGCAACCTGCTGCATCGCTATGGCGGTCTGCACCCTGGATATTACCCCGTTATCCTCCAAACTCGCCTGAAGGGCAAGCGCGTTTATAACCGTGGCAAGCATACCCATATAATCGCCTTGCGAGCGCTCTATTCCGAGCCCTTTCGAAGACTTGCCGAATCCCCTGAATATATTGCCTCCGCCTATTACGACCGCAACCTCGACCCCGGCGTCCGTAACTGATTTTATTTCGCGCGATACGAAATTTATTACGGACGGGTCTATACCGCATTTGTTCTCGCCGGCCAAAGCCTCTCCGCTGACCTTAAGCAGTATTCTTTTATAATTGAGTCCCTGCATTATTCTCCCAGCTGGTATCTGACGAATCTTTTTAAGATTATATTTTCCCCTAATTTCGCTATCTCGTTGTCGATTATAGCCGAAATATTTTTAGACGGGTCTTTTATGAACGCCTGTTCGAGCAGGCAGACGTCCTGATAATATTTTTCGAGCTTGCCTTCGACTATTTTTTCCTTAACCGCCTGAGGCTTGTCCATAGAGGCTAGCTGTTCCCTGTAAATTTCCTTTTCTTTTGCTATAATTTCGGGCTGGACCGCCTCCCTTCTTATATAAAGAGGGTTCGACGCGGCTATATGCATAGCTATATTTTTTGCAAGTTCTTGAAATTCCGCCGTTCTTGCGACAAAATCCGTTTCGCAGTTAATTTCCAAAAGAACGCCTATTCTTCCGCCTGCGTGTATATAGGAATAGATTAATCCTTCCTTGGCTTCCCTGCTTGCTTTCTTCTGCGCTTTGGCAAGCCCTTTTTTTCTAAGCATTTCTATGGCTTTCTCCATATCTCCGCCCGTTTCCACGAGAGCGTTTTTGCAATCGACGAAACCGGCTCCGGTCGCCTGCCGCAAATTTTTAACAAGTTCCGCGCTTATATTCTGTGATTTTTCCAATTATTTTTTTCCTCCACGCTATATTAATTATTATATATTTATATAGAAATATCGGCTTCTTCGCCCTCTGCAGATATTTCTTCGGCGGCTCCGGAAACTTCGCCGGCGGCGGCAAAAGTTTCTTCGGTTATAACTCCTTCGGCGACTGCCTGCGCCTTGCCTTTACCGGTCTTTTCTTCGTAAATTTTCCTTCCTTCCAGGATTGCGTCCGCCATCGTGCTTAAAATTAATTTTATTGCCCTTATGGCATCGTCGTTGCCCGGTATCAGCCAGTCCACGAATTCCGGGTCGGCATTGGTATCCGCAACTCCTATTATAGGAATCCCAAGTCTTCTCGCTTCTTTTGCGGCTATAATTTCATGATGCACATCTACTATGAAAACTGCATCCGGCACCCTGTTCATATCTCTGACGCCGTTAAGAACTTTCTGGTGCTTGACGATTTCTTTTTCCATTCTTGCCATTTCTTTTTTTGTAAATCTGGAAAATTCTTCGGATTCTTTAAGGGCTTCCAGTTCTTTTAACCTTCTAATCGAAAGTTTAATGGTGGCAAAATTAGTAATCATTCCGCCGAGCCATCTTTCGTTCACGTAGGGCATGCCGCATCTTTTCGCTTCTTCGACTACGATGGGATTTGCCTGCTTTTTCGTGCCTATAATAAGAATAACCTTGCCTTCCTTAGCAGTCTCTAACAGCTTATCGTAAGCCGCAGAGATATAAGGGAGAGCTTTTTGAAGGTCGATTATATGGACCCCGTTTCTTGCCCCGTATATATAGGGTTTCATCTTGGGATTCCATCTTTTGGTCTGGTGTCCGAAATGGACGCCTGCTTCCAGCAACTGCTTAATTG
>JAJXZU010000150.1:0-4393 GCA_021779895.1 bacterium | reverse complement strand
GAGCCCGATAACCCCACCAGTATCCAGTTCTTAGGCTTAAAATTTTCTATCAGCATATTAAGGTCGCCGGTTTTTAAAATAATGAGTATAAAAACGAAAACGAGGGCGGTTATTAAAGATATGACTTCCGAGCCCAGTATTATAAATAAAGAATGAACCGCCGCAAGTACGGCGACTAAAAACGGAGGTACCCCCCATAACAGTACCGATAAAAGCCCGAATCCTAATCCTTTATCGTTCCGGTCTATTTTTTTCCATCTTTCCGCAAACATAAAGTTTTTCATGCGTTATTTTTAATTTTATATTTATTTTAATTTTAATTTTATAATAATTATTATAAAATTATCAATAATATAATATAATATTTTTTGGATAAATATTTTATTGCCGATGGATAACAATCAAAATATTAACGGTTACGAAAATAAAAACTCCTGCGTTATTCCAGAGAAAAAAATAGAAGATACGAAGCTTGGAGAGATTCTCCTTAATAACGGTTTAATTACGCGGGACGATTTAATTTTTGCCGTAAATGAAGAAAAACAGTCCGGAAAATCCGTAGGAAGGATACTCGTAGAAGAAGGAAAACTCAAGGAAACCGAACTGGTCGATTTTTTATCTAACTATTTTTGCATAGAAAGGGTTAATTTAAACGATTTAGAAATTCCTAAAGACGTTATTAGCCTCGTGCCTCCGGAAAAAGCTATAAAATTCCGCATCATACCTTACAAGAAAGAAAATGAAACCCTTTATGTCGCCGCGGCCGACCCTACAAGGAAAGAAATCATAGAGGATATTTCATTTCTTACCGGAATGTCCACCGAATACGGGGTTGCCTCGTATTCCCAAATTTTCGACGCGATGTCTAAATACTTTAACGCCTCTTTTATTCTTAAGACCGGCAAAAACGTCGAATCCGCAGTTTCATCGTTTGCCGAATCTAATGAAATTATAGATATAGCGAAAGACGGCGACGGCATGAACTCTGTGGAGAGATACGTCGATAAAGTTATAAACGATGCCGTAGAGCATGGAGCGAGCGACATACATATAGAATTTTATAGAAAATTTGCAAGAATAAGATTCAGGATAGACGGAAAACTTACCGAATATTCAAATACGCCTCCCACCGCGAAATTGAATATTATATCAAGAATAAAGATTATGTCTAAACTGGATATAACAGAGCAAAGATTTCCTCAGGACGGCAGAATAACGGTTTCTATGGGAGAGCATGAAATAGACATCAGAGTTTCCTGCACGCCTACCCTGTTCGGGGAAAAAATAGTAATGAGGATACTCAATAAATCTTCGCTGACTTTTAATATAGATAAAATCGGCTTCTCGGAAATACATCTAAAAACTCTCAAAGATGCCATAAATAAGCCTTACGGCATGATACTGGTTACCGGGCCGACCGGGGCCGGCAAAACTACGACGCTGTACGGTATATTAAACGAATTAAATCATGTTTCCCTAAATATATCTACCGCGGAAGACCCTATAGAATATGATTTTCCGGGAATAAATCAGGTTCAGGTAAACGAAAAACTTAAAAACGAAAAAACCGGCGCTTATTTTAATTTTGCCGAAGCGCTCAGGTCGTTTCTCAGACAAGACCCGGATGTAATTATGGTAGGCGAAATAAGAGACCACGAAACGGCGTCTATCGCAATTCAGTCTGCATTGACCGGCCACCTCGTACTGTCCACGATTCATACGAATAAAGCGTCATCTACGGTCACGAGATTGATAAATATGAATATAGAACCTTTTCTGGCGGCTTCCAGCATTAACTTAATAATCGCACAGAGGCTGGTAAGAAAACTTTGCGGCGAATGCAGGGAAGAATTACCCTTGGAATCCTTAAAAAAAATAGGCATACCGAACCCGCAGAATACGGGTATTAAACTTTTCAGGGCAAAGGGATGTCCCTCATGCAATAAAACGGGTTATAAAGGAAGAACTCCGATATACGAAATGCTGAATATTACTGAAGAAATAAGAGAATTGATTAATAGGGGCGCGCCGGAATCCGAAATAGAAAAATTAGGCATTGAACAGGGGATGAAAACTCTGGCAGATTCCGCAAAAGAAAAGTTTTTAAGCGGCATTACTTCATTGGAAGAAATTTTACCTTATATTAATATGAAGTAAAACTTAAAAAAAATCCCCTCCTTTTACAAGGAGGGGTGCCGGCCAAAGGCCGGCGGGTGGTTCGGACGGGCTGGTTTTATAAATTATATCCCGATTCTTCGTGCTGCGTTATATCTAGACCCATCGACTCCGCTTCTTTATCTACTCTTAGACCCATAACTTTATCGATTACCTTGAAGATTATATAGCTCATAATAAATGAATATGCCGCTACGGTAATTATCGTCAAAAATTGAATCCACATCTGTCCGGGATTGCCGTAAAATAAACCCTTTCCGGCAGAATTAATCAGGGGGTCGGCAAACAAGCCGGTCGCCAGCGCTCCCCATATTCCGCCCACGCCGTGAACGCTGAAAACATCGAGCGCATCGTCGGCGCCCAATTTAGGCTTAACGAAAACAACCATGGAATAGCAGAGAATACCCGCAACGAAACCTATTATTAGCGAACCTACCGGGTTAACGAAACCCGATGCCGGGGTTATAGCGACAAGCCCTGCAACCGCACCCGAAACCATTCCTAAAGTAGTCGGTTTTCCGCTGCGAATCCACTCCGCAATCATCCAGCCGATAGCGGCGGCGGCGGTAGCGGTATTCGTCACCAAAAATGCAGACGTGGCAAGGGGATTTGCCTCTAAGGCGCTTCCCGCATTAAATCCGAACCATCCGAACCACAAAAGCGCTCCGCCCAAAATCGTGTAACCAAGCTGGCTCGGCTGAACGATATTTTCCTTCATATACCCTTTCCTTTTCCCCAGAACAAGTGCGCCGGCAAGACCCGCGACGCCGGCATCGATATGAACGACGGTTCCGCCCGCAAAGTCTAATGCCCCCATCTTCTGGAATAATCCCCCTAATCCCCATACGGCCTGGGCTACCGGAGCATAAACAATCGTAAGCCATACTATCGTAAACACGACCCATGAAGAGAATTTTATTCTTTCGACGAGCGACCCGCTTATTAATGCTACCGTTATTACCGCAAACATAAGCTGGAACATAACGTAAACGTAAGACGGTATCGTGCCGTCGTATCTTGAATGCTGGGTTTCGTGCATTGCCAAAAGGCCTATGTATTTCAAGCTCCCGATTACTCCGCCGAAAGCATCGGGTCCGAAAGCCAAAGAATAACCCCATAAAATCCATATAACGCTGACGGTGGCAATGGCAATAAAACTCAGAGATATCGTATTTAAGACGTTTTTTCTCCTTACCATGCCGCCGTAAAAAAACCCGAGTCCGGGGGTCATAAGCAGGACGAGAGCCGATGAGGCTAGTACCCATGCCGTATTTCCAGCGCTGAACGCCGGAACCTTCGAAGTGTCGGCAAATACCGGACTTACCCATGAAAACATGACCAAGGACAGTCCGCCTATTAAAGACCACCCATAAATCAAAGGTATTTTAAAATTTTTAATTTTTTTAATAACATCCATAATTTTTCTATCCCTCCTTCGAGTTTATATTTATTTTTAACTAAGCTAACAACTAAACAGCCGCTTCTCCTTTTTCTCCGGTTCTTATTCTGACGGCTTCTTCGACCGGAGATATGAATATCTTTCCGTCGCCGATATTGCCCGTTTTCGCGCTTTTTTCGATTGTTTCCACGATGCCCGGAACCTGGTCGTCGGAAGCGACTATCTCCATTTTTGCCTTAGGAACGAAATCTACGCGGTATTCCGCTCCCCTATAAAGCTCGGTATGACCCTTCTGCCTTCCGAAACCTTTGACCTCCGTAACGGTTATTCCGTGAATGCCTATCCCGTTCAATGCTTCTTTGACGTCGTCGATTTTAAAGGGCTTAATAATAGCTTCTATCTTCTTCATTAAGTTTTCACCTCCCCTCTTTGTATTAGAAAATTTAAAAACTGTATAAAACCATTAAGTTTATAGTATTCTGCTGGGAATGGGTCTGTAAACCGTTAGAATCTAAATAGACGTTATGGTTAGACCCCTGATGCTCCACCTCGAACCTGAACTGCATATCTTTAAAATTCTTAAAAGACGGCTGATATGCAAACGTTAGCGTAGAATCTATATACGTATAACCGGTTCCGGGCGTGCTCGTCATCTCCCACATGCCGTTCTGGTCGTATGCGGCCGTTTCCCTTAAAGTTTCCGCCAGCTGTCCGAAACCGTAATTATGCTGGTGGTGAATATAGCCTGCTATGCCGTAAAAACGCGATTTGTCGTATGTACCGTTTGAAGTCTGAACTAACACCGGATATCCGACCTGC
>JAJXZU010000087.1:0-4417 GCA_021779895.1 bacterium | reverse complement strand
GTCCGATCTAAGCATTTTTATTCCGAACACGTCGCGTCCCAGTATAGGCCTGTTATTTAGAAAATCGGCCATTTCCTTAACTTTTCGATATTCCAAAAGCATATCGGTCAGTTCGGTTCTCGGGTCGGATATATCTTCCTCGCCGCCGTCCTCATTTGCCGCATCGTGCTTCGGCAGAAGCGTTACCGATTTGATATATATCAACTGAGCCGCCATTACTATAAAATCTCCGCCCAAATCAAGATTGAAAGTTTCGGAAGGCGGGATGCCGGCGTTTTCGTTTAAACCTATAGCCTCAAGGTACTGCCTTGTTATTTCGACTATAGGAATATCGTAAATATTAATTTTATTTTTTTTTATCAGCGTTAAAAGAAGGTCTAATGGGCCGTCGTAAGCTTCGAAGCTCACCTTGGGATAAAAAGATAGTTGTGCTTGGGCGGACTTCATAAATTTTATTTATTCCGTTTTCATAAGCTGAGATTTTTTAAAACGATATTGTTTACTATAAAATTAAACGAAACTACTAAAAAATTGCCGGGGTCGAATAAAAGCAGTATAAGAAGCAAAAAAATTCCGAAAGGCTCAAGTTTGCTTAAAAAGCCGGAAAACGGTTCGGGCAGAAGGCTTACCGCGACTCTTCCCCCGTCTAACGGCGGAATCGGTATAAGGTTGAACGTTCCAAGTATGATGTTTACCATTAATCCTATAAAAAGCATAAAAGTTACCGGATAAACGAAAAATTTAAAAAACGGGCCGCCGTAAACCGTCTGAAAATGAAGATGACTGATAAAATAGGCTAGATATAGATTCATAGCCGGAAACTCGAAAAGTATGACTTTCAAAAAAACAAAACATATAAAAGCCAGAATAAAGTTAGTAACGGGCCCTGCCGCCGCGACAAATCCCGTATCCCTTTTTGGATTTTTAAGCCCGTTAAAATTTACCGGAACGGGTTTTGCGTAGCCGAATAAAAAAGGAGAGCCTACAAGAATTAAAAGCAGCGGGAGGAGAATCGTTCCAAAAGGATCGATATGTTTTAACGGATTCAGAGTCAGTCTTCCCGCATTTTTTGCCGTATCGTCGCCGAAAACGTGGGCGACGTATCCGTGGGAAACCTCGTGCAGTATAATAGCAAATAAAACGGGAATTATAGCGATTACTATAAGTTGAATCGTATTGTTCATATTGTTTATTATACGATTATTTTTCCGGATAAATCAACTTTATTTTTACTTTATACGGCCGCAATAACTTTATTATTTTAACGGTTAATTTTTTCGTTAAAAAATTATATAATATACTATAAAACTATGAAAGCTAATCTTGAATTATACCGCAAGCTTAACGAAGACGTCCTTCCGTTCGTGCAAAAACCTGCAAGATATCTCGGATTGGAAACAGGGACCACGGTCAAAGATATTAAAACTATACCTCTAAAATTCGCGCTTGCGTTTCCCGATTTTTACGAGCTTGGAATGAGCCATATAGGAATGGGCATAATATACGATATATTAAATTCGGAGGCTCATATAGCCTGCGAAAGGGTTTATATGCCTTACCCCGATATGAACGCCAAATTAAAAGAGCATAATATTCCTTTATTTTCGTTGGAATCGTTCGTAGGGATTAAAAATTTCGATATAGTCGGCTTCTCTTTGCAATACGAACTTTCCTATACGAATATTTTATTTATGTTGGAACTTTCCGGCATTCCGGTATTTTCCAAAAACCGGTCCGGTACGGACGACCCTTTTATCGGAGCAGGCGGCCCATGCGCTTTTAACCCTCTTCCATTGAACGATTTTATGGATTTTTTTATAATAGGCGACGGAGAAATTACGACGGTCGAAGTATGCAATGCCGTAATGGAAGCTAAAAACGGCCTTAAATCCGGAGCGGTAGGTAAAACTGACTATAGAAATTACGTTAAAAGCATGCTCGCCGAAATAAGAGGCGTTTACGTGCCAGGATTTTCCAAAAGCGTAAAAAAATCGATATTGCACGATATAGACTTAAACCGTAAATTTAACGAAAACACTGCATATATCGATAAGCATATCGTTCCGCTTATAGAGACCGTCCATAACAGGCTTGCGGTCGAAATTGCCCGCGGCTGTTCCTCCGGCTGCCGATTCTGCCAGGCGGGTTATATTTACAGGCCGGTCAGGGAGAGGAAGAAGAATGCGGTGGTAAATGCCGTAAAACACGGTTTGCGGACCACCGGCCTCGAAGAAATATCCCTATCTTCCCTTTCGACGGGGGACTATTCCGATATCGAAGCGCTGCTTTCCGAATTAGTCGATTTAACGTCGGAAAATAAAATCTCTATGTCGTTTCCGTCTATGAGGATAGGCTCTTTGAGCGAAAATATACTTCAAAAAACCGCCGCCGTGAAAAAAACTAATTTTACGTTAGCTCCGGAAGCCGGAACTCAGAGACTCAGGGATATAATTAATAAAAATATCTCCGAAAGCGACCTGCTTGAAGAAGCGGCACTGCTTTCGCAAAAAGGTTTTAAAACATTGAAATTATATTTTATGCTCGGGCTTCCGTTTGAAAGAATAGCGGATTTAGACGGAATAGCAGGTTTAATAATAAAAATAAAAAAAGTCGCAAAAGGTCTTAATATTACTGTGAACGTCAATAATTTCGTGCCGAAGCCCCATACTCCCTTCCAGTGGCATCCTATGGAAAAAGAACCCGAGCTTAATTTTAAAATTAATTATCTAAAAAAGTTGTTAAAACCCTTAAACGTTAATTTCAGATATCAGGACCCTAAAGTTAGTTTTATAGAAGGACTTATATCTAGGGGGGACGATTTTACGCCTAAAATCATATATAATGCATATAAATTCGGCGCGGTTTACGACAGCGAATCCAGATTATTCAACTATGACGCATGGCTTAAAGCTCTCGAATGCGAATGCGGTTATTATAGATATTTATACGAAGAAAAAAATATAGACTCTCCGCTTCCATGGGATTTTATAGACATTCTCGTGGATAAGGATTTTTTAAAAGAGGAATATAAAAAATCCCGTATGCAGAATTTTAAATCCATTTATCCTCGAAACGTATCTCCTGCCGGCAGTTCCGCCGAAAATCTTTTAACGGAGAATTGCAGAAAAATTTGTTATTTATGCGGCGTATGCGATTTCAAAACCTTAAGTCCCGTTTATTCGTCAAAATCGGAAAATATAAGAATACATAAAAAAAATGGCAAAGACGATAAAAACCGTATCGACGGAAATAACGATATAAATATAAATACGGAGGCCGGCGGCGGACGGTTTTCTTTTTCCGAACTTACGTTTATATATTCCAAAAGAGGAGCGGCGAAATATCTCGGACATTTAGAAACCGTTAAAATATTGCTTAAGGCTTTCAGGATAACCGGCATTCCCCTTATTTACAGGGAATCTAAATTTACTTCGAGACCGAAGCTGAGCTTTTCCAATCCTATTCCTTTTATGAGCGAAAGCGACGGGCTGCATATTAAAGCAAGGGTGAGCGCGGAATATGCCGTCGAAACGGATTTAAACATTCTTAGCGAAAAAATAAACTCGATTCTTCCGGACGGATTAAAAATCGTTAGCATTAATATTTAATATTAAATCCGCTTAGCGTCCGGTATTAGTTTTTATGTAAAATTTTTTATAAATTTTTATTGACAAAATTTTAAATAGATATATTATATATATGATTGTGCTTTAATTTGCGACTGTAAAACAATAAATTTAATCTTTAATTTAATCTTTAATTAATTTAGGGAGGGTAAAAAATTGAAAGCGTTAAAAGGAAAAAAAGGCTTAACCGTTTTATTTACCGCATTATTTTTATTAACTATCAGCTTCGGTCTTTACGGCTGCGCAAAAAAATCCGCGCCGTCTAAACCGACCGCCAAACCGACCGCCGCTCCTAGCGCAACCACCACTGCCGCCGCACCCGCTTCAAAAGCGCCGGCTAAAGCCGCCGCAACCACCACTGCCGCCAAACCGGCTTCCGCAAATTTAAAAGCGGCAGCAATGAAAATTATGAACTCTCAGGGCTGTGCAGGATGCCATATTATAAACGGCAAAGGAGGTTCTATAGGTCCTAATCTCGACAAAGAAGGAACTAAAGGACATTCTATTCATTGGCTTGAAGTCCAGATCAATACGCCTAAAGTTCATTCCCCGAATACTATGATGCCGAATCATGACCTTAATGCGTCGCAGTTAAAAACGGTAGCGGAGTATCTCGAATCTTTAAAATAAGTTAGGCAACCCGGTAATAAAGATATACCGATAACTTTTAAATTTAACGGGCATCTGTGAATTAATCCAAAATTCATAGATGCCTTTTTATATTAATTAAAAAATATTTTACTATGAAAACCGATAAAAACAAAACCGTTCTGATAATATTAATAATCTCA
>JAJXZU010000096.1:0-4421 GCA_021779895.1 bacterium | reverse complement strand
TATTATTCACCGCTAAAGCCTTTTCGCATTTTAAAATTTTTTTAAGAAGATACTCTATGTGAGAATATCTTTTTCCTCTTTTCCCATCTATTAAATTAAATTCTAAATTGGAATAAGAAGACGAAATCTTATATATGTTCTTTAGGGCGCTTTCCGGCAGTATGGAGCGCCCTAAATTAGTATGGATAACTACCCCGGTTCCGTTAACGACTTTCTTAAGGCTGTAGGAAAAGTTATTAAAATCGTCTAAAAGTTTTTTAACGAAATAATCGTTCGTAAAATTAAAATTATCGGGTGCACCAATCACATTTTCGGAATTTAAAAAATCGATTACGGCGCTTCTTTCGGATTTTATTAATTCTTCTATTTTTTCTTTGATAAATTCGCGGGGAAAAGATTCGGCAAGCCTTACGACGGCATTATCCTGAAGAATAGACTGCACGCTCGGAAACCGCCTTAGAACATCCTGCTTTTTATTGTTTTCCATAGTTATTATAGCTTATATAGTTTCAAACGATTTCAGCCTTTTACCGGTGTGAAAGGACAAAAAATCCCTTAAAAATATTGAACAATCCGTTAATATTTCTTCTTTTACCGCTAATTTATTTATTATAGACAAATCCGACCCGGTCATCAAGTTAGATAAATTTATAAAATTAACGGGCAGTTTCTTGATTTCGGAATACGCGTTTCCGTTATTTTTATCCTCCGCGCAGGATTTGCAAATTACGCCTCCTTTTTTTAGGCTAAAATCGAAGGAATTACGCGGATTGCTTTCCGAACAGTCTATGCAGTTCGAAAAATTAGGATAAATGCCGGTAAATTTAAGAAGATTAGAAATAAAATAAATTTCATATTTAAGCAGGACTGCGTTTACAGAAACGGGCATCCGTTCTGCGGATGCTCCTGTTTCTAATTTATCTAGGCTTTTAAAAATATTCTTTATAAGGTTAAAAATATTTTTGCTATTGTCTCTTTCCTGGCACAAAATTCTTGAAATTTCGGTAAGCTTTGTCAGAAAAAGATATATATTTATATCTTTTCTTAGGTTTTTATAATCTTCCACGATATCGGCTTCATATAAAATATCCAAGGTCATTCCCGGCTTTTCGTAAAATTTTATATTTGTAAGCATTGCAGGTTCAAGTTTGCCGAGAAACCTTTTTTTGCTTTTTCTTGCATTATTGGCAAAGCACGTAATCTTTCCATAGTCCTCGGTAATATAGCTTAACAACATATCCGCTTCATTCATCTTTTTTGCGTAAACAATAAAGCCGTTTGTGGAAAGCAGTTTCATAAAATTAAGCCTTTATTCGCCAGAATTAAATATTATAAATATCCCTATTATTATAATAAAAACGCCCAGCCACCTTCTTATGCTTACTTTTTCTTTTAGGAATATTTTTGACAGCAGAACCACTAAAACATAGCCGCTAGACAGCATAGGATAGGCGATGGAAAGCGGCAGTTTAGACAAAGCGAGAAGATAAAAAACCGTTGCAAAAAAAAGCATTATAAGCGCGCCGAATATAAACGGGTCGAAAAATACCAAAATAGATTTAAGTCCTATGCTTAAATGTTCTTTTTTAACCCTTCCGGAGCCTATTTTTTGCAATATTTGCCCTATAGAAGTAAACATTACCGCAAGACTCATAAATATATAAGAAATTATCGCCATGATATTATATTATATATTTTTTCAGTTTCAACAGTTCGGTATAAGTAGGCAGAATATAAATTTTTTTGCCGGGCAGGTTCCATTCCCGCGCAATTTTAAAAATTTTTCTCAATGCCGTTTTCAAATTATGCTCTACCGTAATATTATTTTTATCGAAGCCCGCCGCTTTTAATCTAAGGGCTAAATCGAAGGGTCTGCGGCCGGCGATAACTATTTTTCCGATATTTTCTACGTATTTTTCGAATTCTACGTCCCATATCCATGAAACGTCTCTTCCGTCGGCATCCCTGTCGGAAAAAGCGAATAAAATGTTTACGGGATAAAGACGTCCGCCTCGGTTTCCGGTTATCTTTTCAAGGACGCTGTTGAACCCGGCCGGATTTTTTACAAGGTCTATATTTACTTCTAAGTCTTTTATCGTTTTTTTGAAAGACCTGCCGAATTTGGTCTTAAAGTTTTCAAACGAATGCTTTATCGCGCCGTCTCCGATTTTAAAATCTTTTAAAACCGAATAAGCCGCAAGGTAGTTGGCAACGTTGTAGCGTCCGGTCAGAACCGGCTTAAAATCAAGCCGGCCGACGTCCGTTCCGCTGTTGGATATTATTTTTATCCCGCCGGCGTTATCGTCCGAAGCTTGAACATCGGGTGCGGGATTCGCGAAACCGCACTTTTCGCATTTAAAATTATTAAAAAGAGCGCGTCCGTCCGATTTTTCCCCTTTAGAAAGAACGCTTCCGCACTTCGGGCAAGCAAAAGCGTCAGTTAGAGCCGTTTCCGGTAAGTATGCCCCTGTCCGGTCTTTGTCGAAACCGTAGTATATTTTACGGTTTTTTAATTCATAACCTATAAACGATGCTAGCGGTTCAAAGGAAGGCAGAACAAGCAGAGGATTGCCGGATAAACTTTTTACCGCCTTTTTTATTTCAAAAACGGTGGAGTTAACCTCGCCGTATCTGTCTAACTGGTCCCTGTAAAAATTAGTTATAACTACGGCGTCCGGATTCAGCTTGGAAGAAATATAAGGAAAGACTTTTTCATCCGATTCTATAACGATAAAATCGGCGGAAAATTTAAAAACGGGACCGGCGGAGACGCTCAGCTTTTCAAATTTAAAACAGTTTATAACTGCCCCAAAAATACCGTTAGCCATATTAGCGCCGTTTGAATTAGAGCAAACGCTTTTTCCGGCGCTTTTAAGCGTTTCGGCAATAAGGTTTGCCGTAGTGGTTTTGCCGTTTGTGCCGGTCGTTATAATAACCGGAACATCTAGGTCGGAAACATATCCGGCAAAATCTTCCAAAATATTCTTATCTATCTTCCTTAAAATATGTACGGGTAGAACGTCCCCTTCCCTGCCTAAAAGTTTATTTAATACAAATTTTAAAAAAATATAAAAAAATATTTCCGCTTTATTTTTTTTTCTTAATAACATAATTAATTTAATAACTTATTTTATTTTCCTTGAAATATCAATGGCTTAAATATTGCTTAAAAATTAATCAATTTGATTAACTGCTTAATTTTTCTATAAATCCTTTTTGGAACATTAAGGCTTTAATATAAGAAATTAACAGCGGCTGTGAAATTGTCACAAAAACGTAATAAAAACGTAACATTACTGTAACATTGTCTTCATGAAACCTTAACAAACCGCTTTATCTTCTCGACGGCTTCCATGGCATTCTTTGCATAGATATCCGCATTAATCGATTTTGCGTAATCTTCGGTGACTACCGCCCCGCCGACCATCGAAAAAACCTTTAGGTTATGTTTCTTAAGTTCTTTAATTACACGCTCCATTTCGGTGACGGTAGTAGTCATTAAAGCGGAAAGTCCTACAAAATCGACTTTATTTTTTAACGCTTCTTCTACTATCTTTTCCGTTTTGACGTTTCTGCCGAGGTCTATAACTTCGTAGCCGTTGTTTTCAAGAAGCATAACGACTATATTTTTTCCTATATCGTGCACGTCTCCTTCAACCGTAGCCATTAATATTTTAGGTCCGGAAGAAACAGAATCGTTTTTAGGCAATTCGCGTTTAATTCTGTTAAACGCCGTTTTCATCGCTTCGGCGCTTTCCATTACTTGCGGTAGGAAATAAATATTTTTATCGAAAAGCCTGCCCACTTCTTCGAGAGCCGGAATTAAATATTTATTGCCTATATTCAAAGGCTGTTCTCCCGATGCTAAAATTTTTTCCGCATATTGCTCTGCATATTCCTTTTCTCCGCGGACGACGGCATCGTATAAAAGCTCGCCTTCCGTTTTTGCAGCACCCGGAGCGGGCTTTTTCTCATTGTCTGCGGAATGAACTTTGGCTTCGTTAGAATATTTGTTTATGTAATTTTTAAAAAGATAATCTTTGCCGAGAAGCGCGTTCATCGCATAAAAATTTGCGATTAAATACTCGTCCTCCGGATTTATTATTGCGGCGCTTAAGCCTTCTTTAAGGCATAGAGACAAAAAAGACGAATTAATATAAGACCTCTTAGGAAGGCCGAACGATACGTTGCTGACCCCCAGGACAGTGGGAAGATTCATGGCCGCTTTATTCATAGAAAGCGCTTCGATAGTCGTCATAGATTTTTCCTGTCCGGCGCTTATGGGCAGAGTAAGAAAATCTACTATTATATCGTAAGGCTTCACGCCGTAATCCACGAGTTTATTATATACCCGGTAAGCCGTTTCAAGCCTTTTTTCGGCCGTTTCGGGGATACCGTCGTCGTCTAAAGCTAAAATCAAT
>JAJXZU010000080.1:0-4422 GCA_021779895.1 bacterium | reverse complement strand
GGCCGCATAATACCCGCTTTTATAAAGCATATATGCGAAAAAAGGAACAATTTTTTTATTGCGCATGCGTGCAAGGGAATAAAATCTTTCGATTTCTATATTAGAAAGAGCGAACAATTTTAAATTTAAAAAAATCTTCAATTTTTCGAAAGTTATATCTAAAGGCGGGGCTTCCGCCAGGGCCTTTTTGAATGCGCCGGAATATTCCGGATAACCGGCCGCGCCGTTTTCGCCGGAATAATTTTCTATATAACCGATATTCAGCTTTTTTGCGTACATTCCTTTTAATCCGTCTATTTTATTTACCATAATTTCCGACATAATGCCGTAATAAGAATATCTTAGAAATCTAGAGCCTTTTATTATATTAAAATAAAAAGACGCCCTGCTTTTATACCCGAGTTTTTCCAAAACAACGCCGTACCAGAAAAGAAATTTTGCGTTACCGGCATTAACTTTGTCGTTTACCGCCAAAAATGATTTAAGCCTGTTTGCCGCCGAGGCCGGTTTTCCGTTTTTTAAATCTTTTAATACCCCGTCCCATACTATTTTTTTGTATATTATCATCGCATTATCAGGCAGAAATCCGTATTTATCGGCTATGCGTCCGATTAGAAGAGCGGTTTTCTTCCGGTTATGCAAAATATAATAATAGTAACGCGTTTGAAGAGTTAAAAGGTTTAATTTCCTAACCCCGTAATATTCATAGCATTTTTTTCCTGCGCTGCCGATTAAACATTCATCCGTTTTTTTTAAAAAAAGCGGGCTTTTAAGTTTCATTAAATCTTTTAAAATTATAAATCTCGTTTTTTTGCTTTTATCCTTAATATTTTTTAAAAGAGCAAGGGATTCGGAATAATAACCGTCGTAATATAAATCGAGACCCCGCCGGGCTTTTTCATATCGGTTCAAATCGGCTTCTTTAAAACTTATTTTATGCATTTTAGAAAAATAAGGGTAACCTACATATAACCGCAATAAGCAGGCATCGGCCTGCCGGAAGTCTTTCAGCTTCAAATAGGCCTTATATATTTTAAACATAGCGTAAGAACGTACGGCCGATTTCTTGGAATGTTCGATTATATATGAGAGATGCGATATCTCGGGAAGAAAATATCCGTTTTTTTCTTCGGAAAGGGCGAGATAGAAAACCGCGTTTTTATAGAAAACAAATTTCGGATATGAACTTGCAAGCCTCAAAAAAACATTATCCGCCTTATGGTATTCTTTGAGTTTAAATAAAGACAGACCTTGATAATACAAAGCATAATCTTTTAAAAGACTGCTTTTAGCCGAGTAAAGCCAAAAACCTCCTGCGGCCTCTTTATATCTGCCCCGCATATAATTATCGTAGGCTTTTTTAAAAATAACGGCGTTGGAATAATTTAAATAAGGTTTGGTATTTTTGCTTAAAAAATCGGCGCGAGAATAAAACGGATTCGCGAGAACGGCAACTAGAACGACTGTTAAGAAAAGCTTGCGCATATTATTATTATCAGGACTTATTAACTTTTATAGTTAAAATCGTAGCGCCCGGTAAAAACCTCTTCCGCCGGTCCAACCATGTAAACGCCCTCATTTAGTCGGCCGGATATGTTTAAAGTCCCTCCGTATAAGTTTACGTTAAGAACGTTTTCCTTAATTTTTCCGGTCTTTTTCATAATAGAATATACGGCGCATGCGCCGGTTCCGCATGCCAGGGTTTCGCCTGAACCGCGTTCCCAAGTTCTTACAAGCACGTTTTGAGCGTCCATAACCTGAACGAATTCTACATTTATTCTTTTCGGAAACATTTTATTATTTTCGATTAACGAACCGTAATAATGCACGTCGAAGTTCTTAACGTCTTCTACGAATACCGCGCAATGAGGGTTCCCCATAGAAACGCACGATATTTCGAATTCTTTTCCTCCGGCGGCTATTTTTTCGCCGATAATTTCAGGTTTTCCAAAATCGGCGGGGATTTTTTCGGTTTTAAATTCCGGGACGCCCATAAACACTCGGGCTTCTTTTACCGTTCCAGTACCGGCGGATAAAAATACTTCTACCGTCTTTATTCCTGCAAGCGTTTCTATATTTATATTTTTTTTATCGGTAAGATGCCGGTCATATACAAACTTAGCAAAACATCTTATGCCGTTTCCGCACATCTCGCCTTCGGAGCCGTCGGCGTTAAACATACGCATGCGGAAGTCTGCCGCGGCGTTGCCGGCGGGCGAGGGCGGCAGGATTATTATGATGCCGTCGGAACCGGCTCCGAAGTGCCTGTCGCTTATTTTTAACGCAAGCTCTCTATAAAAATCCGTATCGTCCGCTAAGCATTCAGGTAAATCGTTTATTGCGTCTAAATAAAAATAATCGTTACCCGCGCCATGAAGTTTAGTAAATTTTACGTCCATATTTTTCCTCTGAATAAATTTCCTTTTAGCTTATTAATCTTGTTGTTTTTTTAAAATCTTCTTTAACGAGGTGTTTCCCGTAACCGTGAAACTGTGGCTTACCACTATTCCGTTTTTTATGACTACGTCCAGTTTCTCTTTATATTTTCTCGTGGACGTCGTAAGTATTTCGTTTCCTAAATGCACGTATTTTTTGTATTTAAACCTGTATTTATAAGTAACGGTATCCGGCGTTAACGGATTTTTTTCTATAGAATAAGGCGGACCGAACATGGAAACGATTTGCGGTTCGGTAGTAGTTCCGTTTATTATTTGAGCGACGTTTGCGGACATTATAGGCCTGCCCTGCATATTTCTGGTAGTTGCGCATCCGGAAAGGGCAATACCCGAAAACGCAATAACGGTTATCAATAAAAAAAGCAATTTGGCTGATTTAACGCTCATACTTATCGACCTCTATTTTTAAAATTATACTTTTTACAATAATTGTTATATTTTAGCACAATTCCGGTATATTCTAAAGCCCTAATTTTGCCTCATCTTTCGCCCGAATATCTCGGGTCTAACGCATTTCTAACGGCTTCCCCTATTAGATTGAAGCTAAGCACCGTCAATAATATCGCAATTCCCGGGAAAAGCGTAAGCCACCACGCCACCATAATATAAGTTTTCCCTCTCGACAGCATTCCGCCCCAGCTTGCCGTAGGGGGCATTATACCTATTCCTAGAAAGGCAAGAGATGCTTGGATAAGGATTGCGCCTGCAACTCCGAGCGTCGCCGAAACCAAAATCGGCGCGACGGTATTAGGAAGAATTTCAAAAAACATAATATAGGAATCGGATGCGCCGGCCGCCTTTGCCGATAGGACATAGTCCTTTTCCCTGTTCTGCGTAAATTCGGCTCTAATAATCCTAGCTATCCCCATCCACGACGTCAAGCCTATAATTATCATTATATTAATAATAGACGGCTTCAGTATCGCGCTTACAGCAAGTATCAGAAAAAAAGAAGGGAACGTCAGCATGATGTCCACAAATCTCATCAGAATACTGTCCGTTACGCCTCCGTAATAACCCGCATAAGCTCCAATAAAAATTCCTATGAACAATGACAGGGAAACGGCGATAAAACCCACTTCTATCGAAATCCTGGCGCCGAAAATAAGGCGGGACAAGATATCCCTGCCGAGCTGGTCTGTTCCAAGCAGATGAGCCGGATTGGGCGGCTGTAAAACCGCGTTTACGTCTATTTTATCGGGATTATACGGAGATATATAAGGCGCGAAAACGGCAGCGATTATAACGAGCATTATAAAAACAAAAGAGAGCAAAGCAAGCTTATTTTTTTTAAAAGCATTAATAATTTCGTTCATAATTCTAAGGCATAAATTTTATAAATGAAAATTTTAATATTAATTCAGGGATATTATAATATATAATATATTTTTATAAAATAATTTATTTAAAACCCCGATAAAACATACGCCTTTATGGGAATATACATAACCAAAAGAATTTTATTTATGATACCTATTTTAATAGGCATCACGTTAATATCTTTCTTCGTCATACATCTTGCGCCTGGAAACCCTTTAACGGAGCAGTTAGGCTTAAATCCTAGAGTGTCCGAATCTTCGAGGCTGATGCTTACAAAACTGTACGGCTTAAACAAGCCTCTTTTAACCCAGTATCTCGAATGGCTTAAAAGAATAGCCACGCTGAACTTCGGCATTTCATTTACCGCGAACCATGAGCCGGTAATAACCGAAATCGGAAGAACCATAGGCATTACGATTCTTATTAATTCTCTTGCACTGATATTCATTTTTTTATTTTCCGTTCCGCTGGGCGTACTGTCGGCGGTAAAACACGATTCTCTTTTCGATAAAATTACTACGGTTTTAGTATTCATAGGCTTTGCGGCGCCTTCTTTCTGGGTAGCCCTTCTGCTTATTATATTTTTCGGCATAGACCTCCATATTCTGCCGATAGGGGGAATAACTTCCATGGGCTATAATTTTCT
>JAJXZU010000030.1:0-4425 GCA_021779895.1 bacterium | reverse complement strand
ATAAAAAGCATTCAGAACGGAGAAAACCCGCGGCTTATCGAGGAAAAACTAAAATCGTTTTTAAGCGAACAGGAGAAAAAAATGTACGAGTTAAAAAATACGGAGAAATAAAAAATGAGAAAAAAGAAAAAATGCCCCGAGCATAGCAATTCCGAAAGATGGATGATAAGCTACGGCGATTTTTTAACTACTCTTCTGTCGTTCTTCATAGTAATGTTCGCGATATCAAAAGTCAATAACGTCCGGCTCAAAGAACTCGCCGTATCCATCCAGCAGGCGTTCGGGGCAAACAAATTTATTACGGTTTCCGCCTCTAAGCCTAATATAGCCTCTACCCCTAAATTAATCGTGGCGAGAGTCGCTCCTTCGACGTTCAAGATTTCAAAATCGAATAAGAAGCTCATTAAGGAAGAAACGCATGAATCCGCAGTCTTCACCGGCATCGAATCCAATATAAAATCCTTTACCGCCGGAAACAGCGCCTACAAATCTTCGCTCAGGGTGTATAAATCGACCAGGGGACTTGTTATATCCTTGAAAGGTTCAAGCTTTTTCGGCTCGGGGAGCGCAAGAATTATCGGAAAATATCGCCCGCTTTTAAAAGAAATAGCGTCGGAACTGCTTAAGGTCAAAAATAACATCGCCATAGAGGGCTATACGGATTCGACCCCGATACGCTCGGCTAAATACCCGAACAACTGGATGCTTTCGACCTCTAGGGCAGTCAGCGTTCTGAGCTTTTTTATAAAAAGCGTGGATTTTCCTCCGGCAAGGCTTTCCGCTTCGGGATACGGAAAATACAAGCCCGTGGCAAGCAACGCAACCGCGGCGGGACGCGCCCTTAACAGAAGGGTAAATATCGTAGTTCTTTCTACTTTCTTGAATAACGAACTGCCAAGATCTTAGAAATAGCAGTAAGGAAATCAATAAATCTGTCCCCTTTTTCTTCTTTTTCTTAAGAGGCGGATTTTTTAATATGCCGCCTTTGCTGTTCAAGGGTAAATTTAATTATTTCGTCCCTGTCGTATTCGTTTATCGCGGTAAACTTACAGGCTATAGATACAGGCGAAGAATTATTTTGTCCGACATCGGCTCCGGTATTCGAAATTTTTACCACCTGAGCCAAAGCCTTTACCGTAAACTGGGGAACGGTCGGGAAAAGCATCGTAATTTTTATAATACTGCCCTGTTTCAGCCCTTTATCCCCATCCGTCCACATAATTCCCGAACCGCTTATAGATACCTGCTTTTCCTTTATGTCCGCAAATATAGACGCTTCCGGATTAATAAGAGAAATAATTACGTCCAATTTGCTGTTTATCGCGACAAGAAGTTTCTCTATTTTAGGATTAATCGGGGCATCCGAATCCGTTTCGGAGGCGGTTTGAAAAATTTTAGGAGCGGCTAATCCGTAAATTCCGTAAACCGAAGTAGTAAGGGAAGGCTTCGTAATATATGCATCTTTCGTTTCAAGAAATTCTTCCATGGATATTTCTTCGTAAATGAACTGTATAGAGGCATTGACGCGTAAAAATTCCCTGCCTTCTCTTTCTTCCGAAGGAACGCCCGCAATTTGCAGCTTTAGGGAAATATTCCCGGCATTTTTAACGATGCCTTTTAATAGAGGCTTATATAAGAAAGTTTTGGAAAAACCGGAACTTATTAAAATAAGAACGGCGGATTTTTTAATTAAAGATACGTCTGCGTCCATATCGTAATCCCCTGCGCCGAATTCCGGCGCCTGCCTGCCGTTAAAGGTCGAATATAAAACGACATACAGTAACCCGTCGTCTATTTTATTAATATAGCCTTTGAAATTTTTTTGGGGAGTTTCTAGAATTACTTCCTGATTTTTATAAAAATGCCCGTCTAAATTATCCATAATATAATGCACCTTATCGTTCAATTAGCGCCGTAAGCTTTAACGGCGGAGGAAAGTTTCCTTAGCATTGAAATTTTATCGGCGGTATCTTCTTTTCTTTCGGTTAAAATATTTATAATAGTTTTGTCGGATTCCGTTATATCCGTCAATATATCTTTAAGCCGCGATAAAAGTTCAGCGCCGCCCGTTTCCGATATTTTATCTTTATATGCATATGCGCGGCTTTCCGCTTTAGAAAAAAGAGACGTCAAAAAAACTTTTCTATCGAATATATTTCCGATATTAACCGGGTTTTCCCGTTTTTCTAATAAAATGAGCAGTATATACTTATTTATATTAAGAATTCGGTCGGCGATTTTAAATTCTAACAACGTATGATTTTTCATAATCTCAATTTTATTTTTTTCTATTATAATTTTATAATATGATATAATATAAATCAACTTTTAAAGATATTTAAGCGGTAATTATAATTTATATGAAAAAAACGGCGGCGGAAAATCTTAAAGCGGGCGATGTCTTAGCCAAAGACATAATATCCGGCAGGGGAATTACGGTTCTTAAGAAAGGAACGGTTCTTACGGATAAATTTATAGGAAATATTAAAAAAATAACCGCAGATTCTACGGGAGCGTCGGATAACTATATATTCATAGAAGGAACGGCCGGCTCGCAAACGGAAAACGATATAGAAAATAAAGAAAAAATGGAAAAAGAACTGTCTTTATTGGAAAAAAGGTTCCTGCACGCCGAAAGCGGAAAATTTATGGAAGAAATAAAAGAAATCATAAAAAACGTCATAATTAAAAATTACGGCGGAAGCCGAACATAAAATGAAAAAAAAAGACACCTTGGACAAGCTAATCGCTACCGTTAAAAAAACCGATAACCTGCCTACCCTGCCTAAAGTTTTATCGAAAATTTCCGAAGAAATAGACAACGATAATTTCTCCATAAAAAATATCGGCGAATTAATGTCTCGCGACGTAAGCCTTTCGGCAAGAATATTGAAAATAGTAAATTCTCCTTTTTACGGATTTCCCCAGAGAATATACAGTATAAACCATGCAATAGTGCTGTTGGGCGCCAATGTTTTAAAAAGCATCATAATTTCAACCTCCGTTTTTACCGCTATGAAAGAAACCATGTCGGGGCTTTCGGAGCACAGCCTTTTCTGCGCCTTCGCCGCAAAGCATATGGCGGTTAAGCTTAAAGCGCAAAAGATAAATAATATAGACCCTGATATTATGTTTTCCGCAGGATTGCTGCACGACATAGGAAAAATCATAATAGCTACCACGTTCAAAGACGATTTTAAAAAAATTATAGAAACTGCGGACAAAAGCGAAAAACCTTTAGCGGACATAGAACATGATATTCTCAATATATCCCACGACCAGTTAGGCTATACGCTGACAAAAGAATGGAATCTGCCTCAGTCTATATATCTGCCGATAAAATATCATCACAACGTTAATCTTGCGGACGACTTTAAAGCGGAAACGGCAATATTAAATATTGCGGATTTCTTAACAAGGGCATTAGGCATCGGTTTTTCGGGAGCCTCGTATTTAGAAAAAATAAATATTGACGCATTGAATATACTCGGTATAGATATTGATTTTATAAAATCCGTAATAGAAGAAATATATTTGTATAAAGACGAACTTTATATATTCGAATAATTGAACCGGCTGCATAAAAGATTAATTTCCGATTATAAATGAATAAATATAGAAACAATAACAAGCCTAAAATATTTATAGTATCGGATAAAAACTCTCCATATAACTACATATTTAAGGAAGAATTAGAACGATACGATTTTAAGATATTCGATTCGTTCAATCAGGCATATTATTCCGTTTATGCTTCGCCGCCGCAGTTAATCATTATTGCGATGAACGCGATTTCGGGAAAAGACCGCGGAGCGCATAAAAAAGAGATTAAGATGATTAACGACATGCAGCTGGATAATATGCTGAGCAATATTCCGATTCTTTTTATGCTGCCGGCAGATTTTGATTTTAACGGCATAAAAGACGAAAAATATTTTTTGAAAGATTATATTAAAGAGCCTCTTAATCCATACGAACTTAAATATAAAATAGACAGCATTATACACGCTTCTAAATCCGCATTAGACGCAAACCCGCTGACAAAACTGCCTGGAAATTCCTCTATAATGGAATCGATTAAGGATAAACTCGATAAAGACGTTAATTTTTCTTTCGCCTATATCGATATAGACAATTTCAAATCCTATAACGACAAATACGGCTTTTTAAGGGGAGACGAAGTTATTATGATGGCATCGAGGCTCATAGCAACCACCGTTTACGACATATCTAAAACAAGGTGCAGGGACATCGAGAAATACGTATTCATAGGACATATCGGCGGAGACGATTTTGTCGTTATGTCTCATTCCGGCGATATAATAGACATTTCAAATACCGTAATATGCAACTTCGATAAAATCATACTGTCGTTTTACGATAATACAGACAAACAAAGAGGATATATCGAATCGTACGACAGGC
>JAJXZU010000189.1:0-4442 GCA_021779895.1 bacterium | reverse complement strand
TACCCGGTTTTCCGAGCGAAACGGCAATATTTCCTTTAAGCAAATGAATTTGGGAAAGAAGTTTTTTTTCAAGCGCCGTCCGGGTAGGCTCCGGTCCGGAAATCGAAAAAAGGTAATCTATGTCTTCATCCGTTTCTATTTTTTCAAAATCGGACAAAATCCCGACGTATTCGACTTTTTCCTTCTTGAAATATCTTAAATTATGGGACAAGTCCCCCGAAAGCGAATTTTCCGCATAATCCGGAACTATTATCTTTTCGAATTTATCCTGAAGGTAATGATTATAATACTCCGTAACCATCTCGGCGGGAACAAGCCTCAAGGGAGCTATAAATCTCAGCTGGTGAAACAGCAGGTAAGAAGGTACGGATTTACAGTAAGAACCGAATCTCGAATCCGAAATTATAAGGTCTATTTTGTTTTCCTGAACTATCCCGGCGATATCTTTCGTTTCTTCTTTAATAAGCTTCATTATTTTGGGCGCTGTTTTAAGAAACCTGAAAGCAAACCCTATTTTATCCGAATACGGCGAAGGATACGGCGTAGCGGCGATATACCTTGCGCCGCCCCCAAGCTCTGATTTAAGCAGTTCTAAGCTTCTTCCGGACGTATAAACGATAACTTCATGCCCGTCTTTTATAAGCCGCCTTATTACCGGAAGCCCCCTCGTCGCATGTCCCAGCCCCCAACTGCACAGGGAATATATTATTTTCATATTTCCTCCTCTTCCGGTTTTTTGAAAAAATTAAATCCGTAATGAGGGACCATGAAAAACGAGATTGCAACCATGAGCAGATTTATAGCCCTCATAATTAAGCTGAAAGCAAGTCCTACATCGGAACCAAGCCCCAGCACGTCGAAAAGGCCTACCTGCGAAAGTTCGTAAGTTCCCGCCGAACCGGGAGCAAGCGGAAGCGCGAACACAAGCATAGACACCGAAAATACCAGAAGAGTTTTGGAAAACCCCATATTTATTCCGAGATAATGAACTAAAAGCCATATCTGAAATACCAGAACGGCAGTTTCTATCAGGCTTAAAAACAAACTCAAGAAAAGATACTTCTTGCCTTTAACGTAAAACAGATGAAGCTCTTTTTCAAAGTTGTTTATGTGCTTCAGAATTTTAAAAATTAATTTGTTCAGTATTTTGAATCTCGTTAAGTATCTTAAAATTTTCGTAAAAAACCTGTTGTCTATAATCGGATTAATCAAAAAAACCAAGGTCACCCCCCCTACGAATATCGCCGCAATCAGCAGTAAATACCAAATTTCGGTCGGAAGATAAAAAAACCTGAATCCCAGTATGAGTCCCAGATAAATAAAGAGCAAAAACATGGCGAACTCTATTACCTTCGCGGCAAGTCCCGCGGAAAACCCTCTTTTAAATTCAAGTCCGCTTCTTTTTTTAAGAATCAGGGCCATTATGGCGTCGCCTCCGATAAAACCGGCAAATATGCCGGAAGGAGCGATATAATTTGCGCTGTATCCGATTAATTTAATATTGGTAACGTGCTTTAATCCGATTTTGGCGTCATATACGTTTAAAGCGTTATCGAAAGAAAGCGCCGAGAAAAAAAGCGCAAGGTAAGATAGAAAGAATAATGCTATGAAATCCAAAAAACTCAGATGTCCTATCATCTGCAGTATGTTTTTCGGACCTACTATAAAAACCAGAACTATGACAAATATTAAGCCTAAAGATGTCGATATTGCGAAGGTTTTATTCAAACCGCGATTCCCGGACGCAGGCGGCGCCCCTTAAAAACACGAAACTCCCTGCGCCCTTCTCCCTTGTTATTTTATTACATCTTCCGTTAACGAAATATTGCAAAATATTTCCCCTTTTTCTTTATATGCAGGTTCTTACGACAGCTTGGAATACCACATGGGAACCGCGGCAAAAGCGCAGCCGAAATTTTCTACCGTATGCTCCGAGCTTTTCGACTTTATTTCCTTAATTGCTATATTCCTGTGCTTCATTGCATCTTCCGCCATTCTCCTGACGGTCTCTTCGGCAATTTTCCCCGAAGTTGCGCCGGAAAATTCCATTATAACGCCGAACCCTTCTTCGACGGATATTGCTATGGCGACAGCCGCCGCTATAATTTCCCCTTTTTTGTCGCTAGTGATAGCGCCGTATGCGATAGGAACAAGCACTCCCCGCGGATAAACTATCTTTTCCTTAAAAACCGCTCTCGGCGGCAGTATAGAGCTTAGCTTTATTAAGTTAGTATTGCCTACTCCCGCTTTTAAAATGGCATTATCGAATGCCCCCAATTTTGAAGTTCCCTCCGACGTCCCCGACGCCAAAGTATATATATCGGGTGTTTCAAACACTGTTATTACCTCCGTTTTTCAAAAAATTATATTTTATTTTTATTCTTTTTATTTCTTTTGCCGTTCTTTCCCATTCCTATAATTATTTCCCTTATAAGTTTTGCCGCAATCGCGGACGTCCTGTCCGAATTGTCCGTAGGCGGACACACCTCGACCACGTCTGCGCCTACCACGTTGGCTTCCGACAAAAGCAAAGATACGGCATCAAAAAGCTCTTTGGAAGATATTCCTCCGGCCTCTATATATCCGGTTCCGGGAGCAAAAGCTGGGTCGAGGACGTCGATATCTACTGTAAGATATACGTCTTTGCCTGCAAGCGAGCCTATTACCTTTTTCAGCGGCTCGTAAACATCGTTTTTATAAATATGGCAGTGCTTTTTGGCAAAATCGAATTCCTCTTTGGAGCCGGAACGTATGCCGAATTGATACAAGTTTCCTTTTTTTATGATGTCGTGAACTAGCTTTAAAACCGTGGCGTGGGAATATTTTTCGTCATTCCATTCTTCCCTTAAGTCTGTATGGGCGTCAAACTGCAAAACGACCAGGTCTTTATATTTTGAAACATACTGCTTTACTATCGGATACGTAATTAAATGGTCTCCGCCTATACTGACTATCTTTTTGCCGCCGTCTAAAATACTTTTAGCCGTTTCGTCTATAAATTTGATGCTTTTGGCCGTATTGCCCCACGGCATGACTATATCGCCGATATCGTAAAACTTTTCGTCGATGTAATCGTCGAAAAACGGGCTATAATTTTCTAGCGTATAAGACAATTCTCTTATCCTTTTAGGAGCAAACCTGGAACCGGGGATATTGCTTGCCGTATAGTCCATAGGAATACCGAGAAGGACTATATCCGATTTTTTGTATGCATCGGACGAGTTAAAAAACGACGATGTTTTAGATAAAATAGATCCGGCGGCTTTTTCTTCTTCTTTTAACGGTTTTTTTTTCATAAGATTTTTATTATTTCAGTATCTCCTTTATAAAATTCGGCAGAATGAACGATGAAGAATGGATTTCGGGCGAATAGTATTTTAAATCCGCCTCAAGCCGTCCGAAATCGAAATCCTTATAGCTTTCATTAATAACTTTCGTATCGTATTTTTTGGAACCCGCGGTGAAGCTCCATAAGCCGCTGGGATAAACGGGTATAGACGCGCAGTAGAGGGACGATTTTGCGTATATCTCTTTTATAATCCTGCCAACGTCTTTTATTAAATTTCCGTTAAGGAAAGGGGATTCCGTCTGGGCTGTAAATATTCCGCCGTCTTTCAAGGCGCCTGACGCCGCTTCGTAAAAATCGCGCCTAAACAGTCCTTCCGCCGGGCCTACCGGGTCGGTCGAATCTACGAGGATTACGTCGTATTTTTCGTCTCCCCTGCCGCCCGCGTTAATTCTTTTGACGAATTCGATGCCGTCTTCCGCCAAAACCCGCACCCTGCCGTCTTCAAGCCTGCAGGCTATTTCGGGAAAAAACTCTTTAGATACGTCCACGACCTTCTTGTCTATCTCCACGAGGTCGATATGCTTCACAAACGGATTTTTCAGGCACTCCCTGACTACGCCGCCGTCGCCGCCGCCTATTATAAGGATTCTTTCGGGGTTTTTGTGGGAAAATAGAGGAACGAGGGCGAGCATCTCATGATAAACGAACTCGTTTTTTTCGGCAAACATAACGGCTTTGTCTAAAACAAGCACCTTTCCGAACTCTGGGGTATCGTAAACGGTTATTTCCTGATAATCGGAAAATTCGTGGAACAAAACGGATTTAATCCTTATTTTAATTCCGAAATTGCCGGTCTGATTCTCGAAAAACCAAGCTTCCATTAATTTTTTATTTCTCCTTTTGTCATTACTGCCCTTTTGTCATTACTGCGAAAGCAGGAATGCCGGAAAGTTTATTAATTTAATATATCATCCTTCCTGATTACCTAACATTACCTAACCGGGAGGCCAGCCGAACCCTCTGCCTGCCATAAAATGAATATGGAGGTGGTTTACCGTTTGTCCGCCGTCCGCTTTGGTATTAATAACCGTTCTGAACCCTTTATCCGCAACCTTAAAGTCATCCGCAAGCGCGCCGAGAAGCCCGAATATTT
>JAJXZU010000021.1:0-4453 GCA_021779895.1 bacterium | reverse complement strand
ATCGGCTTCGGGATAGTTCTCGCCTTCCTTATACATTATCCATTTTCCTCTTAAAACAGCCTCATCGTCCTGAAATACCGCTTCTTCTTTAGACATCACCGGCCACATCAATCCGCCTTTAGGGTTTTTTTCGGGATTAAGAAGTTCATACGTAATACCCTTTGTAAACGGCTCCTGTTCGTTGAAGAAATCCGTCATTTTAATTTCGTTTACTCTTCCCTTATCCGGCCCGTCTTCGTAATAGCCCCAAGGATTGAATTCTACTTTATCGAAATGTCCCGCATGCCCTTTGAGCCTTTTTGCGAGACCGTCGAAAACATCGATATCCGGCCTGTGTTCATGCTGATAAGGTATTATTTTATTGTGCCACTGGATAAGCCTGTTGTTGCCGTGATGACAGACGCTGTCCGTTTCTACGGAAATAGCTATCGGAAAAGCCACATGGCTGAACATATAAGTATGATTAGGGTATATGGAAAGATGTATATTGATTATATTCTTTTTCATCGCTTCTTCCATTTTCCAAGAATTGGGAAATTGGGGCAGGTGGTCGCCATTCCATATGATTCCTTTAACCGGATAAGGCTTTTCATACATCATGGCGTTTATAATGCAAGGAACGGAACTGTCTCCCCATGATATTAATTTATCCGTTATCTGAGGCCTTTTAAAATCCGGCAGAACTTTTAAATCGTTTCCGTAGTTCAGGGGAGGACGGCAGTTATGCAGCCAGTTCCAGCCGCCGCCCTTAACTCCTATAGAGCCGGTAAGAGCCAGAAGAGCCGCTATTGACCTGTTGACATTGTTGGAGTTATAAATCTGCGCTGTGCCTAAATTTCCAGTTACGGATGCCGGTCTTGCCGAGCCGAACCTTCTTGCCGCCTCGATAATCATTTCTTTCGGAACGTATGTAAGCTTTTCCGCTCTTTCCGGCGTCCACTGGGCGCATTCTTTGGCGTACTCCTCGAATCCCTGAACCCATTTATCGACGAATTCTTTATCGTAAAGTTTTTCTTTAATAATTATGTTTCCCATAGCAAGAAATAAAACGGCATCCGAACCGGAGCGAATCCTCATTCCTATGTCGCATTTCGACAGCGTTGCATTGAATCTCGGGTCAACCCCTATTAAAAATGCTCCGTTATCTCTTGCATCAAGAAGATGCGTCATAGTAATCGTTTCCTGCGCCGCCATATTCGTTCCTACTACGAGGATGCACTTCGAATTTTTCCAATCCTGCGTAGGATTCATAAGCCTGCCGAGACCCTTTGCTCCGAATACGTAATTCATCGATACGCCTGGGCTTTCACAACAGATAGGACCCTGTCCGTAAACGTTGGGAGTTCCGAAAATCCTGCCGAACCTCGCGCCTCCTTCTTTATTTCCGAAAGAAGATCTGCCTGTCCTGAAAACCGTAAGGGCTTCGGGACCGAACTCGTCGTGCAGTTTAATCAATCTTTCTGCGGCAAAATCAAGCGCGTCGTCCCATGATACCCTTTTGAAATCATCGGTTAGAGATTTTCTGAGCATAGGATAATGAACTCTTAACGGATCGTACCACCACTGAATCTGTCCTACGCCTTTAGAGCAAAGACCGCCTCTGTTTTGCGGATGTTCCGCATCGCCCATAACATCGACTATTTTGCCGTCTTTTAAAAATATTTTAAGGCCGCAGCCGCTTTCGCACATATTAGTGCATGTAGAATAGCGCACGGCGTCGTAATCCTTCGACGACTCCTGAGGACGGTGGTCCGGTTTTATTTTTGCAAGCCTGTTGTCTTTCACCCGCAGGAATTTCTCGTTTTTTAACTCCTCAAAATCCATTGTTTACCCCCATTAAGATATTTTAATTTTTATTTTATACGCAATATTCCTTTAAAGCGTCGCCGCTATTACCGTCATTTCCGCCTGCTATTAAATCTCCGCACCCTTTTAGTCCGAATAAAAATCCTAAAAACTCCGTCAAGCCTATTATAGGAGCAAAAACGTCAAGGTCGGATATTTCTATACCGTCGTTTATATTTTTTTCGCACATAGAGCATATCGCCAATATATAATCCGAACCTGTTGCGTCGGCTTTTTCGTTTATTGATTTGAAAAATCTATCTACGGTATTGGCATTTTCTATTCTTTTAGAATGAACGGGGGTAGTGTTTCTAAGTTTTTCTCCTCCGCAGCATTCTCCGTAAAGGCTGACTTCCGCCCCCAGAAAATTTAATATATTTTTAAAACGGTTAATATTTTCGTTATCGGGATAGCATCCCGTATAAAGCAGTATCGAATCGCCTGTTATATTTCTCGAAACGTTGTTTAAAAGCCCGGCTTCTATTTCTGGGACGGTAATAATATTTAGAAGATGGACGGCTCCGGTTGAACCGGATTTAGCTTCTTTAAGGCTTGCGTTGAAAGGTGTCAGGCTGTAATCCGCTTGATTTTTAAACATCGAATCGGAATTTATTATTTTAACCGCTTCGTTTATATGCCTGACGCATACCTGGCAGCCCGAATACAGAAAGTTCTCGCCTTTTTGCTGGGATATTCCGAGGTTTCTAAGCGGCATAACGACCTTATTGAAAAAATCTGGCTTGTAATGCGAAGGCGGTGCGGCGCAGCAGTTCCACTCCGAAACCAAACCGGCTTCAAAACCCAGTTTCTCGAATATATACTCTGTTCTTATTTTATTTTGAGAATCTATACAGCCCGGAAAATACGTAATATATTTTTTCAATAATATTAAACCTATATTTTATTTTTTAAGCAAAAAATTCCCCGAAGGTTAAATTTTCAAATTTTAAAAATCAAGGCAATAATTATGAGGTCTTATTATTTTAGTATGAATAAGGGGATTAAATCAAGAACTTTTTTATGCGCCTATTAAAAAATATAACATCGTTATTTTGACAAGTTTTTTAACGGAATCCGCAAAAGCGTAACGGCAGCCTAAAGATAAAATAACGGCGGGCATTATTTTAAAAATATGGCTGATATGACTATAGGAAGTGGTGCCGAGAGGCGGAATCGAACCGTCGACACGAGGATTTTCAGTCCTCTGCTCTACCGACTGAGCTATCTCGGCATAAAATGGAGGCAAAACAAAAACAATTTAAAAATTGAATAATTAAGAATATTCATATTACCATAAAAATTAGGGCAATACAAATATTTTTTTAACAATTTTTTTTAAACTTTTTTCGTCATTTTAAGAATATCGCCTTAAACGGGTTTGCGTAAAACAGAATAAAAGTTATCAATAAAGCGTAAAGGGCCAAAGACTCCATAATAGCCATACCGGTTATCATCCAGACGATTAATTTTTTTTCCATGCCCGGGTTTCTCCCCATAGATTCTAATGCGCCCCTGACGGCGTTACCCATACCGACCCCTGCACCTATAACCCCCAAACCTATGGCGAGTCCGCCGCCCAGAGCCGATAACCCGAAAAACAGGCTCTTAGATAACAGTGCCGAATTATTTACTATGTGCTCATGAAGCGGAACAGCGCTGCTTGCAGCTTCCGCCGCAAAAGCTTTAACGCCGAATACAGATACCGATAAAAACGTAAAAATAGAGATTAAATACTTGACCATGGAATACCCCCGGTAGAATTTTATTTTCATTAATTGTTAATATTATTTATCATTAATCTTAATGTTCTTCTTCTAAAGATAAAGCGATGTAAATAATCGCCAGCAGATAAAAAACAAACGCCTGCATTAAATCGGTAAAAATCTGCATATACATCATAATTGCCGGAATCGCCCATGGCAGTAAAAATAAAAGAACGGTAACCATGAACTCTTCGGCAAATATATTTGCAAATAACCTCAAGGCGTGAGAAAAAGGACGGGATAATGCCGACATTATCTCTATTATTATCATTATGGGGGCGATTATTATAAGCGGTCCGAGAAATTTTTTTATATATTTTGCTTTATGTTTCTTGATTCCGACGGCATGGGAAAGAAAAAATACTATAAGGGCTAAAACGGCCGTAGTGTCTATCGTAGCGGTAGGCGAAGTAAAACCGGGAATACTGCCGAGCAAATTCGAAAAAAGAATAAAAACCGCAAATGACGCGATAAGCGGCAAATATATGCCGCCTTCTTCTCCTATAATTTCTTTCAGAAAATATTCGGTCATTATAAATATAAGTTCGAAAAAGCTCTGTATGCCGGTCGGAACGACCCTTAAATTCCTGCCAACGATGAAAGCGACGGATAATATCAAACCCATCACGATAATCGTCATCGTCCAGTAAGCAGGTATTCCTGGAATGCTTATTAGAATAGGAGCTTTTAACATAACATAATTTTTAATTTACGCGTTAATATTGCTAAGCGGGAAAAATATCTGCAATACCGCAATGGAAACCGGAGTTACCGTAATCCCCGCCGCCGTAGAAATAAAATTAAGCTTAATAATTTTATAGGATATTATAAAAAAAAACAGGATG
>JAJXZU010000029.1:0-4472 GCA_021779895.1 bacterium | reverse complement strand
TTGTTTTATAAACCGGGCTGAACGTAATAAAATCAGCGCCGTCTTTTTCCGCTTTTACAGCTTCTTCTATAGAGTGTGAAGAATAAAATATTTTCAGATTTTTAATTTTTTCCTTAACCGCCTTAACCGGAATGCTGTTGATGTTTAAATGAACGCCGTAGGCTTCAAGGGCTAATGCCGCATCTACCCTGTCGTTGACAAAAAATTTTACGTCAGGATATTTTTTCAATATAAGTTTAACTTTTTCGCCTAATTTAATAAACTCGTTAACGCTTATGTCCTTCTGCCTAAGTTGAAATGCTCCTACGCCGTTATAAAAACAGGCGTCTAATGCTTCAAGATAGCTGTTTTCGTCTTTAAAAAAATTCTTGTCCCCTATTAAATATATATTAAACCGGCATATCATTTGTTTTTATTAATGCAATTATGCAGGAACGTTGGAAGAATAAGTTTTTATGTAATATTATATAATTTTAGTCCTTATATTGTCAATTAAATCAACTCCCGAATCGATTATCTAAACAGATACGGATTTATGCAATTTATATCTTGCAATTTTAATATTTTTTTGTTAGGATATTAAAGTTTGAAAATTAATATTAAGGGGGATTAATTATGGAAGACAATAACAAGCATTTTACGAAAGTTATGTGGATAGTAATGGTAATCAGCGTTATAGTTATTATCGGCCTCGGCATTTATTCCGCTACCGGTCTTAATTATAATTTTCCGGATATGACCAAAATTCTTCCTTTATCCTTATAAATATAAAAAGTACCTACAATTTTAAGAGCCGCTAGCTCAGCAGGTAGAGCACCTGACTTTTAATCAGGTGGTCGTGGGTTCGACTCCCGCGCGGCTCACCACTCTTCTTTATAAGGGGTTCAGACGGACGCCCTGACTGACCCTTTTCTGTTTTTTCTAAACTATGACAAAACTATGACAAATATTTTCGGCGTTTTGCCTTAAATAGTCGTCTTCAAAATGCGTATATCTGTCAATCATAGACGCCGTTTTATGCCCTAAAAGTTTCTGCAAGATGTCTTTACTCGTTTTAGCCATTGCCGACCGGCTTGCGAACGTGTGCCTTAAACCATGAAAACGAAAATCTAAAATATATGATTTTATTAACGCCCTTCTGAAACTTCTTTAAGTCCGCAATAAGGTTTTAAAGTTTCAAGGGGTAGCATAATTACCGCTACCATGTATGATTTAGGTTTTAGTTGCCAATCTAATCCCGTATAGATATTTTAAAATTATGAACGTTACCGGCATTAATATTGACAATAGGCATCGGTTTAGATAGAATAAAACAAATCTATCAGCTGATGTTTAAACCGGTCCATACCACTTTAACAATATGACAAATAATGCGGAGGGTTTTGCTATGAGCATAATGCAGGAGTTCAAAACTTTCGTGATACGCGGCAATGTCGTGGACATGGCCGTGGGTATTATAATCGGAAGCGCCTTTGGCAATATAGTCACCACACTCGTCCGGGATGTAGTGATGCCGCCTATAGGCAAGTTATTGGGAAACGTCAATTTTCAGAATTTTTATTTAACTCTAAGCACCGAACATTATTCCACTATGTCCGAAGCGGAGAAAGCGGGCGCGCCTATTATAAAATACGGCGTTTTTGTAAATGCGGTTGTCGATTTTTTTATTGTTTCAGCCGTTATATTTGCCGTAATTAAAGGGATAAACCATTTGAAGCGTCCGGCTACGGAACAAACTCCCCCTACCCCGGAAGAAGTTTTACTTTTGAGGGAAATAAGGGATTCGTTAAAAAAGTAACAAGTAATATCTAATGACGTCAAAACCACATATAGCCTACAAATAAAGACGGGAAGCCCATTTGGCTTATTTAATGCTTGCCTCTCTTAATAATGCGGCCGTGGGTTCGAGCCCCGCGCGGCTCACCACGTTTCTAAATATTTTAAGCGAAAGCTTCGCTTTCTCTTTTCCAGTTCCTGTTCTTGCCGCAGCATAACTAATATTTACAATGTTTACTTTATTATAGAAAAAGTTATGATATAATTATAATAAATAAAATATGTATAACTTTTAATATAAGGAGTATTAAAATGGAACATAAGCTGCCTGAATTACCTTATGCTATGGATGCGTTGCAACCGCATATATCGAAGGAAACCCTCGAATACCATTATGGAAAACACCATAACGCATACGTAAATAATCTTAATAACCTTATTAAGGGCACGGAATTTCAAGACCAGGGATTGGAAGATATTATTAAAAAATCGTCCGGAGGCATTTTTAATAATGCCGCCCAGGTATGGAATCACACTTTTTATTGGCATTGCCTGTCGCCTAAAAGCGAAGGGCGTCCGGAGGGGAATCTCGCAAAGGCGATTGAATCTAAGTTTGGCACTTTTGACGATTTTAAAAAACAATTCAGTCAGACAGCCGCCACTTTATTCGGCTCCGGTTGGGCGTGGCTCGTGAAAAATCAAGACGGTTCTATAGAGCTTATGGCGACAAGTAATGCGGGCACGCCTATGACTTCCGGTAAAACCGCCCTTCTCACCTGCGATGTATGGGAACATGCTTACTACATCGATTATCGCAACGCCAGACCGAGTTATATCGAACATTTTTGGAATCTTGTAAATTGGAAATTCGTTGACAAAAATTTCGGTTCTTAACCGTGCAACTTACGAAAGACGTAACTTATATAAAAAGGCATCCCTTTAACAAACCGGATGCCTTTTTTATTTATTTGAAGATATTTTTTAACGGACGCATTATTTATTTATCCATAAATCTGCCGTGCCCTTTCGATAAAACCTTCAGCATCTTCAGATTATAATAGGCAAACTTGACTAACTGCCACGGAATAAAAGTTCTTATAAATACGGTATATTTGGTAGGCGCCATAAACGACCTCGCCTCTTTGGAATAAGGAACGTATTCGGTTAAGTCTTTCACGCTTTTATCTTCCATAATGTATTATCTTCCTCCGGCTATTTTCATATTTAGCATTTAGATTAATATTTAATATTATAATATATTTTTATCTTATTGCGCGAACTAAATTATCAATCCGGAATAAACTGCCATAAAAACTTTCCCTTCATCTTCCACATAAATAAGTAGTGAAGCATATATTTAACCCAGTGTCCCGCAAGACCTATATCGCCGAACGTGTAATTCAGGTTTCTGCCGAATTTATATTTTTCGTAATTAGGAACTACCGGATCCATAGTCAATAAAGCGGCGGAACCGCGCGTCATCGATTTACCCATAGAGGTTATGCATATCGCTCCGAATTCCGTCATCGACGCCTGTTGCGTCGGCTCCTCCAACCCGCTTTTCACCATGTCGATAATGGAAAGAGCGACGGTATGTCCGATAATTCCCGACGCCATGCCTGTCCTGGGCGGGCTTGGAACTATAAGCGTGCCGTCCGGCGCTTTAAAAGGTTTGCTTATAGGATGCGGAGGGGCAAAAGCTATCCCTGCGGCAAATATGTTTTTATAAACAGGATTATTATATTTTTTAGGCCAGTCCGAATTTTTCCATTCTTCAAAAGGTTTTGCCGCCGATGCGTAATCGGCATCGACTTTCATAAACCCGCTCGGCACGCACATCTGGCTTTTGATGTCGTTGCCGTCTTTATCGATATAAGCTATCGGAATACCTGCGAACGGCGGAATAAGCATGGCAAAGTCAAAATCCAGCTTCCCTTCTTCCCCTTCAATGTTAACGTAATCCAAAGAGCCTTCCTCAACCTTGCGCACATGCGCCCTTTCCACCCATTTTATGCCTTTTTCCAAAAAGGTGGATTCCGCAAAAAGCTTTCCGGAAACCAAGTTTCCGTTCTTTTTTACTATTACTCCGCCGACCCCGAAATCCCCGAGAGCCGGTTCGTTGGATATCCATGTAATATCCGCATTGCGGCGCACTCCGCGCCTGTTAAGGTCGAATTCCAAATTATGTATAAATTCAAATGCCGCCCCCTGGCATGTAGCCGCTCCGTGTCCGGTACCGACTATAAATCTTTGCCTGATACCCTGCTTCATTTTTTCTACTGCTTTCAAATAATTATCGCGGGTTTTTACCGCATGCGGCAGAGTGCATATAGAATCGGAATAACCTGCATCCGGTCCGAGTCCGGGCGTGGCCGCATAGTTAAGTTTAGGCCCCGTTGCGTTTATCAGGTAGTCATATTTAATCTGTTCCGTGCTGCCGTCGGAATATTGCACGACGACGTATTGGTCTTGACTGTCGGGATGTATCTCTGCGGCCACTCCTTCCTTAAATTCGATTCCGTGTTTTTTATAAACCGGCTCAAGATTAAACTGGGTCTTTTCAGGCTGCATCGAACCCACGCCGACCCATACCAATGAAGGTACGTAAGAAAAATTTTTCCGAGGCGATACTACTATAACGTCGTGCTTGCCTCCTAATGCCTTTTTTAAATTTAATGCGGCTGTGTTGCCTGCAA
>JAJXZU010000161.1:0-4515 GCA_021779895.1 bacterium | reverse complement strand
TTTCGATAATGCCCGAATATTTCGAGTCTTTCCTTAAGGCTGGACTCATCGGCAGAGCCTTAAAAACCGGACTTATGGAAATAAATATAATTAACCCGAGAGATTTTTCCAAGGATAAGCATAAAAGGGTGGACGATAAGATTTACGGAGGCGGAGCCGGCCAGCTTTTAATGGCCGAACCTATTCTTAAAGCCTATGAATATGCTCTGACAAATTATGCGTATAAAAATAAAAAACATATTACCGTTATAATGTCCGCATCCGGAAAATTGCTTAATTCGAATACGGCCGAAGATTTGTCCGGTTATAACCATATAATAATAATTTGCGGAAGATACGAGGGAATAGATGCAAGAGTAACGGATATTACGGATGGAGTTGAAATATCGATTGGAAATTATATACTATCAGGTGGGGAAATAGCCGCCGTCGTATTAATAGAAACAGTCGGCAGATATTTTAAGGGGTTCCTCGGAAATCCGGATTCGCTTAAGGAAGAAAGCCTTTCTGGAGATTTAGGCAAAATACTGGAATATCCGCAATACACCAAACCTAAGGTATTAAACGGCAAACCGGTTCCCGATATCCTGCTCGGCGGCAACCATAAGCTGATAAACGAGTGGAGAGCGGAAAAAGCATTAAAGAAAACGTCGGAAAACAGGAGTGCGTCCGTTGACGAAAACCGCGGAAATGCCGAATAAAATTTATAAATATATTAATTTCAACTATAAAAAATAAAGGAGATTCCAATGAATATCATCGAAAAAATTGAAAATTCGTCTTTAAAAACCGATACCCCCCAATTTAAATCGGGAGATACCGTTAAAGTGCACCAGAAGATAAAAGAAGGGGACAAAGAAAGGATTCAGGTTTATGAAGGAGTCGTCATAGCAAGAAAAGGGAGCGGCATTCGGTCTGCATTTACCGTAAGAAAAAATTCTTACGGCGTAGGAGTAGAAAAAACTTTTTTAATAAATTCTCCTTTAATCGATAAAATCGAACTATTGTATCAAGGAAAAGTCAGAAGGGCAAAACTGTATTATTTAAGAAAGAAAAAAGGCAAAGAAGCAAAAATAGAAAGGCTCGATATGGCTCAACAGCAGTAAATATAAAATACGCGATTATTTTATATTTAACCGGTTCTTTTATAAATATTAATGATATACTTATATTATTAGATATAAGTTAATTAATATTAAATAAAGGAGATTTCTTATGGAAAATTCAAAAACGCCTCTAGATAAGTTTACGGAATTTATCGGGACCGTTCTTACGGCGACCGAGGATAGATTCCAAAAAATTCTCGATGAATTTATCGTAACTCAGGATTTCGGAAAAAAAGAAGCCGAGGATTTTTCCAAAAAAATGAAAGGTATATACGATTCCAATAAAACCAAGCTGTTGTCTTTAATCGACGAATCGGTAAAAAAAGCCCTCAGCAAAGCGGATATAGCCCGCGGTTCGGAAATAAAAGAATTAGGGGAAAAAATAAAAACGCTGGAAGAAAAATTCAACAAACAGGCTCACGGCGCTCATGCTCATACCGAACACCATAAGCATACCGCGGCCCACCATACTAAATAATATAAATAAACGTATGGTTAAACGGTTATAAATTTTATTTGATAATGGCGTTAAAATCTTACAGGGTTATAATTAAAGGAATAGTCCAGGGCGTAAACTTCCGCAATTTTACAAAACTTGAAGCCGAAAGAATAGGCATAAAGGGATACGTTATGAACACTCATGACGGCCACGTGGAAGCATTTTTCGAGGGAGAGGAAGAACGCATAAAGGAAATTATCGCTTCCGTTCACGTCGGACCTCCTTCTTCCAAAGTAAAAGAAGTAAAACTTTACGAACAGGACGGTTTATCTAATTTTAAAGATTTTAAAATTTTAAGATAGGGTATTCCTCCGCTTCGATTCCAGGTTTTAGCAAGGGGTCGGCTACTATAGTGATTTCGCCTTTGACAAGTTCGGGCCTGCGTTTTATTTCCTCCATTACCTCCTTTAAATCTTTTGTTTCTATAGACTCGTAAATTTTCGTCAATTCTTTTGCATAACAAATTTTTATATTTCCTAAAATTTCGTTTATATCGTCAAGAAGTTTTTCTACGCTTCTTCCCGGTTCAAACAATATAAAAACTCTTTTTTCTTCTTTTAGTTTAGCAAGGAGTTTCTTTCTTTTGCCTCCTTTTTTCGGTAAAAACCCTATAAACGTAAACTCGGAAGTATCCAGTCCGGATGCGGAAAGCGCCGCCAATACGCTTGAAGGTCCGGGAATCGGAACTACTTTTATTCCCTTTTCCACGCATAGTCTTACTAAATACGAACCGGGGTCGGAAATCAGGGGCGTTCCCGCTTCGCTGACCAGCGCAACGTTTTTATCCTTTAATATGCTTGCGACGATGCCGTCTGCCGCAGATTTTTTATTATATTCGTGGTAAGGAATTAATCTTGTTTTTATATGATAGCGGGATGTCAATATCCGCGTTTTCCTCGTATCTTCGCATGCTATAAAATCCGCCTGCCTCATTACCTTTAACGCTCTTATAGTAATATCCTCAAGGTTTCCTATGGGAGTGGCGACCACATATAATGCGCTCATCGGATTACGCCCAATCCCTTAAATATCTGAAGTCTATATTTATCGTCCTCTCCGAAACCTTTGCTATTAAAGGCATCCGCCTTTTATACTGGGATTTTTTTATCTTGCCGTATATTTTATAGACAAGTTCCTCGTCATAGCCCAAAGATACCGCCACTTCCGGTTTATACATTTTATCTATTAAAAGATACATTATGCCGTCGGCGGTTTCATAGGAAAACCCCAGTTCTTTTTCGTCGGACTGTCCCGCCCATAAATCGGCTGAAGGAGGCTTCGTTATTATATTTTTAGGAATGTCGAGATGCCCTGCAAGCTGGTATATCTGCGTTTTATAAATATCGCCTATAGGATTCAACGCCGACGCCATATCTCCGTACAGCGTTCCGTAGCCTAAAAGAAGTTCCGATTTATTGCTTGTTCCAAGAACTAAAGAATTTAATTTATATGAATAATCGTATAATATGGACATTCTTTCTCTTGCCATCTTATTGCCTTTTCTAATCCTTATGCCTTCGGCATCTCCTGAGTTTCCTTCTTTCGCAAAATATTCGTTTATCTGTTTCGTTATATCTATAACGTAATGGGAAATGCCGAGCGTCTTTACGACTATAAGGGCATCGTCCATGCTTGCCTCGGAACTGCTTTCGTAGGGCATAATAAGCGCCGTTACGTTTTCTTTTCCCAGCGCATTCGATGCCAAATAACATGCTACGGCGGAATCTATGCCGCCTGACAGCCCCAAGACTACGCTATTTACCCGTGCCTTTGAAACCTCTATCTTAATAAAATTAGAAAGGTGTTTATAAATGAGAGGAAAATTATATTCGTCTATTTTGGGAAGTTCTTTTTTCATTTTATCGTTCCGCTATTTACTATGCTTTCTATTTCTTTAAGAGTCAGGTTTAAATTCTCGTCCCTTATGAGAGGCGTTTTAAATCTTTCGTTGTTAAGGAGGTCTAAATTTATATCGGCCGAAACTACCCCTTCTTCTAAATAATCCAGCTTTTTTTCCATCTCTCCCAAAGGATTGAATATACACGAACCGCCTGAGAATCCTATTCCGTCTTCAAAACCCACCCTGTTAACGTATATGACGTAGCTTTTGTAATAAAAAGCTATAACGGAAAGCAATTCCTCCCACATATTCATGGAATTAAATTTATTAAGTCCGGCGGCAATGCCTCTTGCCGGAGATGCCGAATTAATTATAATTATATGCGCTCCTTTATTTACCGCAATATAAGATGAAGAAAGGTGCCATGCATCTTCGCAGGTTAAAACGGAAACTTTGACCCCGTCCATATCGAAAACGCCGAATCCATCCCCGGGCTTAAAATATCTTAATTCTTCAAACATTCCGTATGTCGGCAGATAAACTTTCCTATGTACGTTAATCAGCTTGCCCTTAGAAATACAGAAGGAAGAGTTATAAAAATTAAAATCCTCATCTTTTTCGACGAAACCTGCAATAACCGAAATATTCAAATCTTCGGACGTTTTATAAATCGGTTTTAAAACTGCGGATTCTCCGGTAAGAATATTTATGCCGAGGTCGTAAACGCTGTCTTTTAAAAAATAGCCCGTTAAAGAAAGTTCCGGAAAAATTACAAGTTCAGCCCCCTGAACCTTCGCGCCGGAAATAATTTCAACATGGTTTTCGATATTCTTCTTTAAATCCCCGACCTTTGGATTAGTCTGAGCAAGGCAGATTTTCATCGAATTATTTTTTTTCATTTATCTTAGTCAATAATATTTTCGAAAAAAATTAATTTAATCGAACTTCGCTCTATATATTCAATCGAAACAATTCCGTAATTTATAAATTTTTTTTCTCTGTCTATACCGGAATTCATCAAAAAAAAATCGGATACTTCTATTATTTTTTTTAACTTATTTCTGTCCACG
>JAJXZU010000191.1:0-4522 GCA_021779895.1 bacterium | reverse complement strand
CTTTAAAAGGAGAAAACAGCGTTGCAATAGTTTGCGGCCCTCCAATTATGATAAAATTTGCCTTAAAATCGTTGGAGGAAAAAATGGGGTTCGACAAGAGCGATATTATTACTACGCTTGAAAACAGAATGAAATGCGGGCTGGGCAAATGCGGAAGGTGCAACGTAGGAAGCGTTTACGTATGCAAAGACGGTCCGGTGTTTACCGCAAAGGAGCTTGAAAGTCTTCCAAACGACTTTTAATATATTATAATATGCAGCTATTAATAATCCACGCCGATGATTTTAACTATTCTTTAACCGGAAAAACTCCAGTCGCAGAAGAAATAGACCCGAACCTCGTTAATGAAGCCGGAAATTTTTTTGAAGAACCTTTAGTAGTTTTCTGCACCGTCGAAAAAGAAGACGCAAAGAACACGGAAAATATCGTAAAACAGGCTTTTCGGGAAATTAAAGAAATTGCCGACAAATTAAAGCCCGGAATATTAGTTTTATATCCTTACGCACATCTTTCCAGCAGTCTTGCCTCTCCATCCCTCGCCGTTTCGGCGCTTAACGCTTTAAAGGCGGAACTTGAGCCCTTCTATGAGGTTTACAGGGCGCCTTTCGGGTGGTATAAGAGCTTTAAAATTTCCTGCAAGGGGCATCCGTTAAGCGAATCTTCGAGGCATATAACCGAATCTGCGGCGGCAGGCGGAACAGCCGTTTCTTCCAAAAAAACTAGAGAAGACGTCGTAAAAGACGTAGAAAGCGAATTTTTCGTATTGAATTACGACGGCGTCGAAACGAAAATAGACTTAAACAATAAAAGCGTACTTGACGATAAGGTATTTAAAGATTTTCCGTCCCTTAGAAAAGTCGTTGCTTATGAAGAATTTAAAATAAAAGAAGGCGAAACGCCCCCGTCCGTTTCCGCTATGAGGCGGCTTGAAATCGCGGACCACGAAGAAAATTCCGATTCCGGACATCTGAGATTTTATCCTAAGGGAACGCTTTTATATAAGCTTTTATCCGATTGGGCAGAAGATATCGCCTTAAACCGTTTGAAGTGCATGGAGATAGAAACCCCGCTGATTTATAACTGGAATAAGCCGGAAATCAAGGGGCAGGGAGAGTCTTTTCACGAGCGTCATTATTCCGTTTTAGTGCCGGACGAAAAGTCCGATACCGGTGCATTTGCGCAGTCTAAAGAGTTTGTTTTAAGATTTGCCGGAGATTTCGGACTTTTTTCGATGCTTAAAGACGCTAAAATGAGTTATAAACAGCTTCCGCTCAGATTCTACGAAATCTCAAAGAGCTTCAGATATGAAAAAAGCGGAGAGTTGTCGGGTTTAAGAAGGCTGAGAGGCTTTACTATGCCGGATATTCACAGTTTCTGCTTAAATTTAGAAGAAGGATTTAACGAGTATCAGGTTCTTTACAGAACATACGCCGACCTCGCCGAGGGAACCGGCATCGAATACGCCGTAGTTTTCAGAATCGTAAAAGAGTATTACGACAAATATAAAGACAAGATAATAGAACTTTTAAAATATTCTAAAAAACCCGCGCTTATCGAAGTCCTGTCCAAAATGAAGCATTACTGGGCGCTTAAACACGAATTTCAAGGAGTTGATTCCGTAAACGGCTCCTGCCAGCTTTCTACGGTTCAGCTCGACGTCGAAGACGCCAAAAGGTACGGACTGAATTTTACGGCCGAAACCGGCGAAAAAACCGGTTGTATAATATGCCATTCGTCCATAGGCGCAATTGAAAGATGGATGTATCTTATAATCGAAGAAGCGCTTAAAAAAAATATCCCCGTTTTTCCTTTATGGCTTAGTCCCACGCAGGTCAGGATAATTCCGGTATCGGATAAGTTTATGGATTCCGCCCTCAAGCTAAAGGAAGCTCTGTACAAGTCCGATATAAGAGTAGATATAGACGACAGAGATTTCAGCCTCGGTAAAAAGATTATGTTTGCCGAAGAGGAATGGGTTCCGTATATTGCGGTAGTCGGGCAGAAAGAGTCCGAAAGCGGAGTCCTTTCCGTCAGAAACAGGTATAAGGAAAGGAAGAATTTTAATTTTACGCCGCAGGAATTTATAAAAGAAATAAAAGCCGGAACGGAGGGTATGCCGTACAGGAGACTCATTTTGCCCGATATGCTTTCAAAAAGACCCATATTCGTCGGATAAAACAAGAAAAATATAATATAATATAAATATTAAAACAGGAGATAATCCGGGTTATGGATAATGCATTAAACGAAGTTGCAATAAAAGACGAGACTTCAGTCAGGAAAAGCGTTAATTTAAAATTGGACGAAACGAAGACGCAGGAACTTCTGCAAAAGAAGCTCGAAGCAGCCGCAAAAAAATCGAACATAAAAGGTTTCAGGCCGGGCAAAGCGCCTGTTTCTATCATTAAAAAATATTACGAGCAGGAACTGTTCGAAGAAGCCGCCGCCGAGATTTTAAACGATGACTTCAGGAAAATCGTTTCGGAAAAAGGCATATATGTAATAGGAACCCCGACGCTCGAAAAGAAAACGGAAAACGAATATTCGATATCGTTCGACGTTATGCCGGAAGTCAAAAATTTAAATTTAAATATTAAGGTTAAAAAAAATAAAAAACGCGATATTACGGAAGAAGTTATCGAGGAAGAAATCAATTTCCTTCTTGAAAGGCTTGCGGACCAGGAAAAATTAGACGATTCGGCCGCCATAAACCGGAACGATAAATATTTCGTTAAAATAGATTACATAACCGTCGATGAAACCGGCAAAGAAGTTGACAGCGCAAAAGATTATTCGATAAGCCTTAATTCGAGCATTATAGACAAAACGTTCGAGTCTTCTTTTATAGGCAAAAAGAAAGGGGACAGCTTTGAATTCGACGACAAAGAAAGGAAAGTCGTCGTTAAAGGTTTTATTAAAGAAATAGACAAAAAAATCCTGCCGGAGTTAAATGCCGAAACTATTAAAAATTTCGGCGATTTCAAAGACGTTTCCGAATTCAGGAAATACGTAGAAAAAAGCCTTAACGAATATGAGGAAAAGAGATATAAGGATGCTCTGAGGGCTTCTATATCGGAAGAACTTGTGAACCTGAATCCCGTCGAACTTCCCGAAAGCATGGTAGAGGAAGATGCTAAATCAAGACTCGAAGAAATGAAAAAACAGGGTAAATACAAAGATATAAATGAAAAACAGGCAGGGGAGTTTATGGGCATATTACGAATTATGGCTAAACGGGATATCGCGCTGTATCTTCTGCTGTCCGAAATAGAAAAAACGGAAAATATAACGGTAACCGAATCGGATTTGGAAGAATTTTATAAACATACCGCCGCCCTGTCCAATATGAAAGAGGATGAAGTTAAAGGCTTTTATTCCGCTAAAGAAGCGCAGGAAAATTTGAAGCATGCCTTGCTTGAAGATAAGACGTTTGATTTTCTTATACAAAATAAGGTATCATATATTGAAGAATAATAAACTAATGCAATAATTAATTGCCGACTAATACGGAGAATAATAAAATGTCGCTTGTACCTATAGTAGTCGAACAAACGCACAGAGGGGAAAGGTCGTACGATATATACTCCCGCCTTCTAAAAGACAGGATTATCTTTATAGGAGAAGCTATCGACGACACATTTGCCAATCTTATTATAGCACAGCTTTTGTTTCTCGAATCGGAAGACCCCGAAAAGGATATAAATATATATATTAATTCGCCTGGAGGCGTTATAACCGCCGGACTCGCCATTTACGATACTATCCAGTATATAAAGCCCGACGTTTCGACGCTGTGTATGGGCCAGGCGGCAAGCATGGGGGCGGTTCTTCTGGCGGCGGGAGCGAAAGGAAAGAGATTTGCCCTGCCCCATTCGAGGATTATGATACATCAGCCTTTGGGCGGTTTTCAAGGGCAGGCTACGGATATAGATATTCAGGCGAGGGAAATTTTGAGAATGAGGGAAGAGCTTAATCAGATTTTGTCCTCTCACACCGGACAGTCGATAGATAAAATCAGGGTAGATACGGAAAGAGATTTTTTCATGAGCGGAGAACAATCGGTAGAGTATGGAATCATCGATAAAGTTGTAGAGAAAAAAGAAATTAAAAATACAAAATAATTATACAGAGGCAGTTAAAAATGGCAAAAAAAAATAATAACAATAATAACGACGATAATTACGGAAGAGAACTTTACTGCTCTTTTTGCGGAAAATCGCAGGACGAGGTCAGAAAACTTATTGCCGGACCGTCGGTCTATATATGCGATGAATGCATAAGCCTTTGCAACGATATCATATCGGATGAAGTACAGCCGGTTCCGGCAGAAGTAAAGGTTGAAAATTACCTTTATAAGCCGATAGAAATTAAGGCTTTTTTAGACCAATACGTCGTAGGACAGGAAAGGGCTAAAAAAATTCTTTCCGTCGCCGTTTATAATCATTACAAAAGAATAGAGCATAATCTTTCATTCAAAAACGCGGAAAAACTTCATAATAATAAATCCGGCAAATCTAATACC
>JAJXZU010000065.1:0-4551 GCA_021779895.1 bacterium | reverse complement strand
TTCGTTGACGTCTATCATATAAAGCTCCTGCCTTCCCGCAATTTCGGTATCGAACGTAATAATCCTCGAATCTCTGGTCCATGCCGGATGCTGAGCGCTGTATGGAGTATCGGTAACCTGCCTTTCGCCGGAACCGTCGGCATTCATTATGCACACCTCTAAAGCGCCGTTTACGAAAGTCGTAAAAGCTATTTTTTTCCCGTCGGGCGACCAAGCCGGACTGGAATTATAACTGCTGTCGTTGTAAGTTATTCTGTGCTGTCCGCTTCCGTCCGAATTCATTACATAAATCTGCGGGCTTCCGCCGCGGCTGGATACGAACGCTATTCTGTTTCCGCCTGGAGAAAACGAAGCCGAAGTATTAATTCCGTCAGAAAAAGTCAACTGTTTTAGATTTCCGCCGTTTACGCCGACGGTGTAAAGCTCGGTGTTCAGATGGTCCGGCGTAAGCGCCACGGCTAACTTATCCCCCGTCGGCGACCATGCGACGAAATCCGCCGGACCGGGCAGGTTGAGCCTTTTCGTTCCGCCTGTTTTCAAGTTCTTTATAAAGACCGCCGGATTCCCGTCTTTAAAAGAAATATATGCAACTTTATTGCCGTGCGGAGAAGGATAAGGAAAAATATTTATGGAGTCGTTGTTCGTAATTTTTTTAACCCTGTGCCCTCCGAAATCCATCACTAAAATATTTTTCGAACCGCCTTCTTCCCCGACGAAAAATACTCTCGTCGTAAACGGTCCTTTTATACCGGTTAAAAATTCAAGTACGTCGTCGGCAAATTTGTTCGCGAGAAATCTGTACTGCCCGTCCATTCCTTCAAGTTTTTCCGAAAAAAGGAGATGCTTGGTATAAATGCTTATAAGATTCGCTTTCATTTTTATGATGCCGTTGGACGTTTTGTATTCGCCGGTTATGAGATACTGGGCATTCAGAACGCCCCAGTTCGAATAATCTATTTTTTCCGGACCTATCGGGGCATACTGCGGATTTTCAAGATACGAAAGGGGATTTACTATATGGAAATACCCTATGACCGAAAGGTCGTGCCGTATAACGTTAGCGGCGTTTTTTTCGATTTTTTTATGCTGTCCGTATGCCGAAATATTTTTGAAATCCGGAACGGCGACCCTGATTTTTTTTATCCTCGCGGCGTAAATATTTATATAGACTTTTGCATTGGAATTTACCGGAAAAAAGACTGAAATGCCCGTTAAAAATAATGCAAACAAAAGCAGGTTAATCAATGTTTTTTTCATAGTCGTTATAATTATAAATTAAATTAATAAGAAATATCAAGGTCTGCTTTTGAGTATTTCTCTTGGATTAAAGTTCATAAGCACTCCTTCGCCGGCATTGTTTGAATTTACGAACCGCATAAAACCGGACGGAGGCGGCGGCAAAGGGCTGGACAGTTTGACCGCTTCTACCGACTGGGAATCGAAGTACCCGCTTCCGGAAGATTTAACCAACCTGACCGCGTAAATGCGCCCCGATTTCGATATCTGAAAAGCCACTACCGATTTATAATTCAAATATTTATTGAGGGATATATTAAAATTAGAAGTTATAACCGAAACTATTTTATTCACGTAGCCCTGAAATCTGTGGACGTTGCCTCTGATTAAAGACTCGTTCAGTTTGCTGTATGCGTTATTCAGGCTTACCATATTATGAAGATGAGCGTAAACATTAGAATTTAAAGCCGGAACATAGGGATGCGGCGAAGCGTATCTTCTGGGCGCAACCTGTTTCTGCGCGGTCTTTTTCGGATAAACCATAGAAGAAGGCGACTTAATAAGGGGTATAGATACGGATTTTAAGGTTTTAAGCGGAACCGGTCTGGCCGCCGGATGCTCCTCGTTTTTAGGCTTGGGCGGATAAAGTATGGATTTGACGGAAGCGAGAGGCCCCGGAACCCTGCTTACTACGCTTACCACGACTTTTGAACCTATCGACTGAATTTCCGGCCTGTATCTTATAGAAAGATATATTATTAATCCGATTAGCAATATATGGAAAATGGCGGAATATATTAAATATACTCCTATGCCTTTATCGTTTTCGCTGAACATAAAGGTTTTACCTGCCCTTCCTGCCCGCCAAAACGGGGTTTGCCGTTACCATTCCTATTTTAGTAATTCCGGCGTCTTTTATTGCGGCCATAACTTTTATTACATATCCGTAAGACAGCGAAGAGCTTGCCTTTAGAAATATCTGTTTATCCTTTCTGTGCTTATATATCGCCTCAAGTTTTTGGGTAAGGACCGGCAGTCCGACCCTGAATTTATTTATATATACGTTCCTGTCCGACCTTACCGCGACGACTATCGTTTTTTCGGGCGCTTTTAAGGCATGCGCCGCCGCGGAAGGCAGATGAACCCTTATGCCGTGGACTAATATCGGAGCGGTTACCATAAAAATGACTAAAAGTACGAGCATAACATCGACGAAAGGGGTAATATTTATTTCGGACATAAGCCTGTAACCCGAAACGCCGCTTCTTTTATCTTCTTTATCGTCAAAAGGAGTGAACATAAAAATCCCCTATAAAATCTGCCTTTCTATTATAGTCATAAACTCGTAAGCAAAATCGACCATTTCGTTAACTATGACTCTTACTTTATTAGAATAATAGTTATAAGCTATAACCGCCGGTATCGCCGCAAAAAGACCCGCCGCAGTAGCTATAAGCGAATCGGCTATGCCGGGAGCGACTACCGCCAGCCCCGCCGTTCCGGCTCTCTGGATGCTTTCGAAGGAAGTCATAATGCCCCATACGGTTCCGAAAAGGCCTATAAAAGGTGCGGTAGAACCTACCGTGGCGAGAAACGGAAGAGAAATTTCCAGTTTTGCGATAGAAGAAAGCTGGGATTTTTTCAACGCCCTCTCGACGTACGCGAGATTTTCTTCGTTGTTTTCTTTGTCGGCATGCTGCGCCCCGTCGGCAGATTTCTTTTTAATGTTCAGAAGTTCCTTATAAGTAACGTTAAACATAAACGCTATCGGACTGTAATCCAAACTTTTGGCGGCGGTATAAACATAATCGAGCCTTTTTGATTCCCAGAAAATATCGAGAAATTCCTTGTCCTCTTTCCTCGCCTTGCCGAGATAACGCAGTTTGTAAAATATAATAGCCCACGATATTAAAGAAAAAACGAATAACAGCAGTAAAACTAATTTAACTACGATATTTGTAGTAAGAATATGCGACAGGATATTCATGGTTCCTCCCGCCGCAATGCCGCCTATAGCGCCGCCGCCCAAATTATCCAGCATTATTTATACTTATTCCTCCCGATTTTTATATGTTTTTAATATGCATAAGATTATAAAACTTTTTTATAAAAAAATCTATTGACAAAAAATTAATTACAATATATTGTATAGAAATACAAAATGTCATCTATATATTGTATATTGAATATCGCATATAATTAAACTTAGATTTAGGAGGAGCCATGAAAAAACAAAATAACGCGCCTGCAGACCCGCTTGCCGAAAAATTTTCCGAAAATGCGGTTACCGTTTTAAAGAAAAGATATTTGGCCAAAGACGAAAAAGGCGAAATTATCGAAACTATAACCGGGCTGTTCAAAAGAGTCGCTGAAGACATATCGTCTGCCGATTTAAATTACGGCAAATCCGAAAAAGACGCCAAAGCTGCGGCAGGCAATTTTTTCGACGAGATGTCGTCTCTCCGCTTTCTTCCGAATTCCCCTACTTTAATGAACGCGGGCAGGCCCCTCCAGCAGCTTTCGGCGTGTTTCGTCCTTCCTATAGAAGACTCGATGGAATCCATATTCGAAACTATAAAAAATACCGCTCTCATCCATCAGAGCGGCGGCGGAACGGGGTTTTCTTTTTCTTCCTTAAGGCCTAAGAACGACACCGTCCATTCGACAAAGGGCGTTTCGAGCGGACCCGTTTCTTTCATGCAGGTGTTTAACAGCGCCACGGAAGCTATCAAGCAGGGCGGAACGAGAAGAGGCGCAAATATGGGCATGTTAAGAATAGACCATCCGGACATAATAGATTTCATAACCTCCAAGAAGGACACTTCAAAGCTTAACAATTTTAATATCTCCGTCGCAATAACGGAAGATTTTATGAAACATGCTTTAAAAAACGAAGATTATCCTTTAAAAAATCCGAGAAATGGCGAAATAGTAAAATATCTGAACGCCAAAGAAGTTTTCGATTTAATAGTCGAAACCGCATGGTCGAGCGGCGAACCCGGAATTGTCTTTATCGACAGAATCAACAAACTCAATCCGGTACCCGAAGCCGGTAAAATCGAAGCAACCAACCCTTGCGTAACAGGGGACTCCTATATATCTACCGAATTAGGCCTTATAAAAATGGAAGAACTACACAATAAATTCGTTAAAGGAGGAATTAAAATATTTACCGACGACCGGACATTCGGCGGCAGTCAGGCGGTTAACGGAGAGCCTATTTTCGATGCCCCCGATTTAAGCGAAAAATCTAACGGCGTTTCTTTGAATCCAATCGCCGCCGTTTACAATAACGGCGAAAAGAACGTCGCAAAG
>JAJXZU010000216.1:0-4554 GCA_021779895.1 bacterium | reverse complement strand
TATGCAGCCAGCCGATAACGTAATTGGAGAACTGATTAAAAAGGCGGAAGCCGGCGGCGGTATTAAAGTTTATTATTCTTCTGAAATTTCGGATTTTAAAGAAAACGGCAAAAAATTCGACGTTACTATAAAATCTGCGGACGGAAGCGAAAAGAAAACATTCGATTCGGTTATAGTGGCAACTGGTTTCGAGCATTTCGACCCGGCAAGGGACGCAAAGTATTCATACCAGCTGTTCGACGACGTTATCGATATAAAAGACCTCGAAAGAATGATGGGGGAAAATAATTTCGCAAGACCGTCGAACGGACAGCCTCCAAAAAACGTGGCTTTTATATTATGCGTCGGCTCGAGAGACAGACATGTAGGAAATCAATACTGTTCGAGGGTTTGTTGTACGGTTTCCGTGAAGCAGGCCATAGAGCTGAGAGAGCATTTCCCCGAATGCGAAGTATATATATTTTATATGGATATAAGAACGTACGGTTTTTTTGAAGATTTATACTGGCAGGCTATGGAAGAGCATGACGTGCAGATAGTTAAAGGCAGAATTGCCGAAATTACATCGGGACCCGGTAATACCGTAGTCTGTAAGGGCGAGGACACGCTCTTAAGGGGGCCGTTCGAGATTCCTTTCGATATGGTAGTCCTGGCTTCCGGCATGGAAGGCGGACCCCAGTCGCCGGAAATATCAAGCAAACTCGGTATCGAACTCGACGAACACGGATTTTTAAAGCCGGAAAATATTACGCTGTCGCCGTTTAAGTCGAATAAGGCGGGAGTCTTTCTGGCAGGCGCATGTACCGGGCCTAAGGCTATTTCTGATTCCATTACGGAAGGCGCAGCCGCCGCTATGAACGCTTATACGTATGCCGTGAAAAACAGATAAGGCGGGTAAACTCAAAATGCCGTATATTCTAAAAAATAATAAAATCGATAAAAAATACGAAGAGAAATTCTTTGAAATCGTCAAAGAAAATTTGTCCGATGAAAAAATAGAACTTTTTGACGGCCTTTTAACTATTAAAACGGAAATCGTAAGGGTATTTTTATCGGATATAATAAAAACCGGCCGCAAATTAGAAAAAGACAGGTTCGACGAAATATTGTCTTTGATTTTTTCCATAAGAAGGCATAAGGAAAAGATTTTAAAAACATTAAGCGCCGAAAGTTTGAATAATGCTTTTAGCTGTTTAGCCGATTCTAAAAAATCCGCCGAAATTAGGATGGGGCGTTTTTTGGAAGGATTTTCATATGAAGACGTTATTGTCAAAAGAGATATAGCCTTGGAGCTTTTGCATTTTTACGAGCCGGAAAAAAATGTTTTGTGGACTTCGTGGGTTTACAGGCAGGATAACGGAACCGGATGCCTGCCCTACATGGCGGACTTTTTAAAAAGGACATGGGACGGCAGCCCTTATGTTATGCCTTTCAGTATTAGGGAGATGAAAGACGAAACCGATTATTTATATGAACTGTCCGGTAAAAACGGACTCGCGCTCGAGCGTCCCTACGGAGCAGATATTCTTTTGAGCTATATGTATTCCGATTATGTTTATAAAATGGTATATGCGGAATCAAAATCTCTGTCCGTCGGCGTTCCCGAAGGATTTACCTTAATGAAAAAACTGCTTGGGATAGAAAAATTAGAGATGCTGGAAACGGAAAAAACAGGGTAATTTTTTATTGAAACGCGGAGGATTTATGGCTTTGGAAAAACAGGAACAAAGACCGGCCGCTGAAAAAGGCGAGCATATCGTAGCAAGACACCTCATAGAAGACGACAGCATTAAAGAAGAAAAAAATTTAGTCATAGACGGCGTGGACGTTTCGGGCAGATGGAATACTTTTATTCTTTCAAGAGTAGATTCCGAGTTCGACAGGAGTTTTTTTCGGGAAATTAAAGATACCGTCGTCGGTTCAAGGATAAACAGGTGCTGGCAGTGCGGAATGTGTACGGCAAGCTGTACCGTGACGCCTTTATACAGGAGGTTTAATCCCAGGGCGTTTATTTATATGATGCAGTTGGGCAACTTAAAGGAGTTGAAAAAATATATAGACGTCGCATGGAGATGCGTGGGATGCTATAAATGTTCGCAGAGATGCCCGAAACAGGTAAATCCCGCAGAAATGATGGAAGCCCTTGGGCTTGTAATCAAAAAATATTTTCCGGAAGAAGTCCATAGCAAATTAAAAACGGACGAAGACGTTAAAAAAATATACGACGATATGATTATAGTCCACGGAAGGTTAGACCTGGCAAAACTCCATACATACGCAATGCAAAAAACGGGAAGAACCAAGGAACTGCTTGGAAAAATCGAAAGAGACGCCATTTTTAAAATGGCTAAAGACGGAAGGGCTTTTTCGATATTAAGGCTGGGAAAGCCCCATAACTGGAGCAGGTCAAAAGAAGCGATAGAAAATTATTTAAAAAATCTAAATACAATCGAAAACGGCGAGGCGGGGGCTTAAATGGATAAATTAAACGAAAATCAGGCGGCGTATTATCCCGGGTGCGCTCTGCTAACGATAGACAGAGCCTATAATAACAGTTCTAAATTAGTTTCAAAAAAAATGGGCATAGAACTTGTAGAAATACCGGATTATAACTGTTGCGGAATAGGCGAGATGAAATCCAAAGGTGCGGCGTCTATGTATATGCCCTTAAGAAATATGATGCTCGCCAAAAACAAGTTCGGTTCTAAAAATTTAGTAATGGCATGTTCGGTTTGTTATCATGAATTCAACAGGTCTATCACAAGAGTCAGGGAAAACCGGAACGAACTTTCGGCCGTTAACGCAATATTTAAAGAAACAGGCGAGTTTGAAGAGGAATATGCACCGGACGGCGAAGCAAGGCATATACTTGAATTTTTATATAACGAAAAAGGCGCGGACGAGGTAAAAAGAAATACGGTTAATCCGCTAAAAGGGCTGAAAGTCGCCCCCTATTACGGCTGTCTTTATTCCAGGCCGTCTATGTACACGTTTACGGATAAAAAGCCGCAAATGGACAACTCCGAGAGGCCCCGTTTTATGCATGAATTTTTGGAAGCCGTAGGAGCGGAAACGGTATTTTACGGAAATGAAGTTCAGTGCTGCGGCGGCAGGAATCTGGTTCAAGACGAGGAAACGTCCTTCACTCTTTGTTCTCAGACTATTTCAAAGGCGAAAAAAGCGGGTGCGGACGTTATTGCGCTTATATGCCCGAAGTGCGCCGGCGCTTTAGACGTCAACCAGCCTAAAATAGTCGAGAAGTTCGGAAAGGATTCCGAACTTCCGATAGTTTACCTGACGCAGTTAATGGCTTTAGCCTTTGGCTTTTCAAAAAAAGAAGCGGAATTCGGCGATATGATTTCCGACCCGCTCAAAGCGCTGAAAGAAAAAGGTTTTTAATTTATCTCAACGATTTAAGAATATTATAAAGGGGGCATTTTGATATGTCGAAGTCTGAAGAAAACTTAAAAGAAGCTTGTGTCGGAGGATCCCAGGCGAACAGAAAATACATAGGTTTTGCAAGGCATGCGGACGCCGAAGGTTATGACGAGGTTGCCGAGCTTTTCAGGGCGATATCGGAAGGAGAAACCGCCCATGCTATCGGACATTTGAATCATTTGCGCTGGATAAAATCTACCGTGGAAAATCTTAAGGCGGCTATCGAGGGGGAAAAGTACGAAGTTACGGAAATGTACCCGAAAATGGCTAGGGAAGCGAGAGAAGAAGGCAACGAAGAACTGGCGGGCTGGTTCGAAATGGTTGCAAAAGCGGAAAGCGCCCACATGAAGGCATTTGAAAAAGCGCTAAAAGAGTTGACGTAAAATAAAGAATAGCAATCAGAATTCCTTGGAAGAGAATTTTTTAAACATAAATTTATCTTTATATAAAAAATCCTTTAAAATATAAATTTTAATAGTCCTTATAGTTTGGCCGTATTTGCTCTTTATGCTTATTTTTTTTACGAAGGAACAGCTCGAAAAGTTGCGGCATAAACTTTTTTCTAATCTGCCGCCGTATTTCGTATTTATTACGTAAAGAAAGTTGCGCCCCTTTTTATTTTCAAAGTCGTTCCATAGAGAATATTCGTTATCCCTTATGAAATAATTAAACGAGTAAGTCTGCGGTTTTCCTTCGACGTAATATGCAAGTTCGCTCGCCGTCTGGAATCTTCTTGAAGCTATAAGCAGCCGGTCTTTTTCATGCTCCTTAAGTATTTTGCTTACTTCCGCGCCCATTTCTTTCCAACCCAGCATATCCCTCAACGGACTTTTACTGATTTTAACGTTTATAAAAGGGCTGAAAACCGGATAATACGGCGCAATAAAAATAATAAGAGAGAATACTAGCCCGGTAAAAAAAGACAAACCGTAAAAATAAATCATAGCTTTTTTTATTCCGCCCGACGTCAAGGCGCCATATAATCTGAAAGACAAAAGGAAAGCAAGCAGAAAAGCCGGAAAATATAAAAATACCGGCCAGTTAGGCTGAACCGTCGTTTTTGTGCATTGATATACGAAATATAAAAAGGGAACTAAAGAAGCCGTCGAAAGAACC